>JAJYMP010000439.1 GCA_021786915.1 Chloroflexota bacterium | reverse complement strand
CCACCGACGCCGGCAACTTCGGCCAGTGGGCGGCGCGCGGCTACCGGTTCCGCCGGCCGGGCACGTTCGTCGGGCCGACCTCGGGCGCGATGGGCTACGGGCTGCCGGCGGCGATCGCGGCCGCGCTCGTCCACCGCGACCGGCCGGTCGTCGCGCTCGCCGGCGACGGCGGGTTCGCGATGACGATGACCGAGCTCGAGACCGCCGTCCGCGAACGGCTCCGGCTCGTCGTCCTCGTCTTCGACAACGAGCGCTACGGGACGATCCGCGCCCACCAGGCGGCGCGCGGCGCCGGCCTCGGCGTCGGCACCGAGCTCGGCCCGGTCGACTTCGCGGCCGTCGCCGAGGCGTGCGGGGCGTACGGGGTCCGGGTGGCCGACGATGCGGCGTTCGAGCCCGCCCTGCGGGCCGCCCTCGCCGCCGACCGTCCGACCGTCCTCCACCTCGCGCTCGACCGGCGCTGGGTCTCGGTCGACGACACCCCGCTCGGCTGAGCCGGGCCGGGGGGCACCGAACGCCGGGGGGGGGCCGGCGCCGGCGGCCGCTGCCGGGCGATCGTTGCACGATCAACCGTCAGGTGCGATGATCGCTGGCCGAAGGAGGCCGTCATGCCCGCGATCAGCGTCCCCGACCTCACGGTCCTGCCCCGGATCCCGGCGCCCGACCCGCGCACCGCCCGCCAGCGCCCGGTCCGGAGCGTGACCGTCGCCCCGCGCGGCCTGGAAGGGGAGGGCTTCCCGGTCCGTCGCGCGTTCGCCGGGGTCGACCTCGCCGACCTCGACCCGTTCATCCACCTCGACCAGATCGGCGAGGTCGAGTACGCCCCGGGCGAGCCGAAGGGGACGCCCTGGCACCCGCATCGCGGCTTCGAAACGGTGACGTACATCATCGACGGCACGTTCGAGCACCAGGATTCGAACGGCGGGGGCGGGCTGATCACGAACGGCGACACCCAGTGGATGACCGCCGGGGCGGGGATCCTGCACATCGAGCGGCCGCCCGAGGCGCTCGTGCTGAGCGGCGGGCTGTTCCATGGCCTCCAGCTCTGGGTGAACCTGCCGGCGGCCCGGAAATGGGCCCCGCCGCGCTACCAGGACCTGCGGGCGGACGCGGTCGGCCTGGCCGCCTCGGCCGATGGCGGGGCGCTCCTCCGGATCATCGCCGGTGACCTCGCCGGCCAGCGCGGCCCGGGGTCGACGTACACCCCGATGACGATGGTCCATGCCAGCCTCAGCCCCGGCGCGCGGCTGTCGGTGCCCTGGCGGATCGAGGACAACGCGCTCGTCTACGTCCTGGCGGGGCAGGGGAGCGTCGGGCTCGAGGAGCGACCGATCGGCACCGGCCAGCTCGCGGTCTTCGGCCCGGGCGACGCCCTGACGATCAGCGCCGGGCGCGTTCAGGAGAGCCGGAGCCCGAACGTCGAGGTGTTGCTCCTCGGCGGGCGCCCGATCGGGGAGCCGATCGCCTGGTACGGACCGTTCGTGATGAACACCCGTGACGAGCTCGCCCAGGCGTTCGAGGACTACCGCGCCGGCCGGCTCGGGGCGATCCCCGCGGTCCACAACACGCCGGCCGTGATCCAGGAGCGGCGCGCGCCCTGAGGTCCGGACCGCGCCGACGCGAAGGCGGGCCGGTGGCGACGGACCCGCGGCCGGCCGCCGAGGGAGCCTGCATCGCCCGGTCAGACCCGGACGACGGCGAGCCCCCCTACCTCGACGTAGTCGTCGTCCTGGGTGACGATCGGCACGCCGAGCGCGATCGCGGTGGCCGCGATCCACGAGTCGTTGAGCGCCATCCGCAGGCCACGCTCACGCAGCGTGACGCGCAGGCGCGCCCACGCCTCCGCGACGGCCTCGTCGACCGGCACAGGCTCGAGGGCCAGTGCGGCCATGAGCGTCGAGAGCCGGCGGTCACGGGTCGCGACGTCGGCCGCGGCGAGGACGCCGGCCCGCAGCTCGCCGATCGTGATCACCGAGACCGCCAGGCGATCGGGCAGGAGCTCGACCCGCAGCGGGCGGCCCGACTCGTGGGCGATGAAGATCGTCGTGTCGGCGAGCCCGGCGCTCACCCGTGCACCACGTCGTCGGTCGTGTCGGGCGCGGTCTCCCGAAGCTCGGCCCGCAGGCCGGGATCGGCCCGCCGGGACAGCACGCGCCGGACGAAGTCGTCGCGGTCCATCCACCGCGGCCGGCCGGCGAGCCGGCCCGCCAGGTCGCCGCGATCGTGGACCTCGCCCGCCGCGAGCGGGCCCGCGGTCTCGCCTGTCCGGTGGCGCGCAATGAGCGCGTCGATCCCGTCGCGGATCAGGCGCGCCTCGCTGCGACCCTCCGTCCGGGCGGCGCGCGCGAGGGCCGCCTTCTGCTCGCTGGTCAGGTAGACCGTCGTCTTCTCCATGCCACCCATACTACCATATGTCGCTGGCATTGTGTGAGGTCGCGGCAACCCGCACCTGTCCACGCTGCGCTGCCGGCGATTCTCGAGTAGCTTGCTGACGAGCGGGCACCTCCCGGTGGGTATTCGTGTCCAGTTCATACCGAGAGGGAGGCTCCGCGCCAGTGGCGAGGAGTCCTGGCAGGGGACGCTCAGCGCGGTTTGGGGGTCGGCCATGGACCCGACACAGCCGATTCAGCGGGAAGGCCCGCCGGATTTCGCAACGCGGGTGCTGACCGGCGCCGGACTGGGCTGGATCGCCCTGCCGCTCCTGGTGCTCGCCGCCGCCGCCGCGCACGGGCGCAGCGGCACCGACTGGATCGCACCCACCCTGGCCGGCGGCATCGTCGCCGGTGGCACGGGCCTGCTGATCGCGATCATGCGCCTCGGCCGGGCCGGGCTGATCGGAGCCGTCGGAGGCGTGCTGGCCGGCGCGGCGCTGCCCTACGTGGCGATCCCGCCGCTGCTCGGCCTTTGCAGTCTGCGACATTGGCGTCTACGGCGACTACCTGCCCGGCATGGTGGCCGCGGCGGCTGTCGCCGGTGCCGGAAGGAGCATCGGCGCCCGGTCCGGTCTCCGGGTCGCGATCCGGCCGGCCGCGATCGTCGTGGTCGGGCTCGTCACGCTCGGCCTCTGGATCGGCTTCTGGTTCGTGGTCGCGGCGTCGCTGGGGAGGGCCGTCTGAGCACGGTCGGGCTGAAGTTCCCATGGGAGGCGGGAACGGTCACATTTCAGCGCGTGTAGACATAACTGACCTTATCGGAAGTAGTAGGGAGTCGAGGTTGTGATCAGGAAGACCGGGACTCAGAGCTCCGCCGGGCCGACGACGCGAGCGATCCGCCCCGCACTCCGCGCCATCCGTGCATCGAGCGTGACCAGCGGACAGTCGAGGAGGCGCGCGAGGGCCACGTATTCGGCGTCGTACGTCTTTGCCCAGCCGAGTTCGTCGGCCGATTGCCAGGCGGCATCCATGTACCGATCGGGTTGATGGATCCTCAGCGGAGCGTCGTGAAGACGAGCCAGCGCCAGCCGGGCCAGCTCCGAGCTGATCTCGCGACGCCAGGTCAATTCGTGGAGGGTCGACAGGACCTCAGAAGTCAGGATCGCGGGCGCCGCAAGCGTGTAGGCTGACAGCGGTGTGAACCCCTCCGCCTCGATGCACGCCTGGACGGCAACACTCGCGTCGACGACGACGAGCGGGTTCAATGGCCGGCCCGCGAGCGCCGCACCGCCGCCACCACGTCGGGCATCCGCTCCCCGGTGATCGTCCGTCCCCACTGAGGCGGCAGGGGCAACGTCTCCTCAGACTCGGCGGCCGATCGGAGGTCCTCTTCCTCCACGATGTGCTGCGTGCCCACCTTGTGGGCGCGCAGTTTCCCTTCCCGGATCCAGCGGCGGATCGTCTCGGGATTCCTTCCCAGGCGCCTCGCAACTTCTGGCACCGTCAGCATCGTCGCGCTCCATGTCGGCCGACCCAAGTGGGGCATCGATAGTGTAGCATACAACAACACGAACGCCCGCGAGCGCGGTCCCCTGCCCCGCTGCGTCGACACGGTCGCCACCGGGCTGCTGGCGGGCCGAGTGATCAACTGGGGCTTGCCCGCTGGTGCTACGCTGTCCCCCGGACATCTGCGACCAGCCGGGGGGATATGGCCAGCCCAACCCGAGACCCCGCCCGCGACCCCGAAGGGCTCGTCCGCGAGCGCGTTGACGCTGCCCTGCCGGCCGGTGCCCGCGCCTACGCGAACGTCTGCTGGCTCGCGCCGGTGCGTCCGGGTGGGCCCGCCCGCGACGGCGAGATCGACCTGCTCCTTGTCCAGCCCGAGCACGGCCTGCTCGTCATCGATCTGTGCCCGCCCCGGCTCGTCCGGCGATCCGCCGTGGATGCCCCATGCCGTGGCGGCTCCCGACACCGACCGGATGAGCCTCGTGCGCCAGCCGGGTACCTCCCCCACCGCCCTCGCGCCCGATGCGCCACTCGAGCACCTCCTCGACCGGGCGCATCTCGCCCGTCCTGAGGCGACCGCTGTCGCCATCGAGCGGATCTTCGCTTTCTGGTCGAGCGACGGCAGCCACGATCGCACGCTCGCCAAGAACGCGACGAACGTGGTGGGCACTGGCACCAGGCGTGACAGGCTAGGTGTCACAGCTTCCATGCAGACTTGAGTTCTCGACCCGAGAAGCGAGAACCATGCGCTGCCAGGGGGTCCGAGGAGGAAGACAGTGGGCACGTCGACGATGACCTGCGAGCGTTCCTTCGCGGCCGCAACCGATTGTTCTCCGTACCAGTGGCAGCGCGACGTGGCTCAGGCTCGGTTGTCTGTCCCGGCGACCAAGGGGAGGTGACCATGACGATCGCGCGTCCGACCGACGGATAGGGGCGGTCGCGTCGGCCTCGTCTTCCCCGCAACCTCCCTGACGCCATCAGGCGGTCCTCGAGTTGGCGTGTCCCGAACTCCAAGTAGCACGATCCTGCATCGCATGGAGATGACCATGGCTTCGATCACGTTCGATCTGCTCCGCGACGCATGTATGGCCGGTGGGCCGAGCGTCATGGTTTGGACCACGGAGCTGGCAGCCGCCGCTGGGCCGCAGGCGTCGGTCGCACCCGCCAAGTTCGTAACACAGGGGCCGGCGAGCAACGCGACATACGCCTATGAGCGACGCTTCATTGACGGTGTACCTGTCCGTGTCGTGATCATCGACTCGAAGCAGTCCCAGCTCAATCGCGCAGAGGCGGCGCTTCAGCAGGCGATCTTCGACGGGGTGGACCCCCTGACGCGTGTGCCGCAGGTTCGAGTCACCTACCTGCGGGATGGCGTCCGCGAGGTGTACACAGACCTGACGCTCCCGCACCGCGCCTACGACGGGCACATTCGAGCCGGAACCGTCAGCGGTGTCCCGGTGACCCAGAGCGCAGCCTATCGGGCGGCGCGGAACGCGACACCGGGTGACGCGCGGACGCTCCTTGAGTTCAGCCCGATCACGTTGGCCTATGGCGGCTGGGACGCGACGCGACGGTCGCGCCAAGGACGGTGGCGCAGCGCGCTCGTCGGCGAGATCATCGGCGTCGTTGCCGATCAGGCGTGGGAGCCGCGGACCCAACCCCTCCGTGGGGGTGCCCGCGTCGACCCGGTCGCGATGCAGGTCCAGCTCGGGGCGGGCGCCATCATCGCGATCGCCGATGCCCAGAAGGGCGAGCTGAGCCCCAAGCTCTACGACAAGATCGTTGACGCCGCCAAGAGTGCGGCTAAGAAGTCCGGGGGTCCGACGTCCGCCTCCGTCCTGGGGCTGGGTGGCATTCCGCCGACGCTGGAACAACTCGCTGGCGTGGCCTGCACCCGGATCATCCGGACCCACGTGCTATCGCTCGCGACGCTCCGCCAGATCCGATTTGGAGCAAGTCCCGCCGGCGACGCGTCGTGCCGGGCGCTTCTCGCGGCACTCGCGCTCAACGGACTCGTGAGGAGCAACACGGAACTCTACCTTCGGGCAAACTGCGACCTCGTCGAGGCCGGGCCGACCACAGTGACCATCGATCGCCGGGCGGGAGAGCAGGACGTCCTCCAGCCTCTGGACATCGCGGCGGCCGATGCGCTGCTCGACGACGCGATCGCAGCCGCTGAACGCGACGCAGGGATCTCGTGGCGTGGCCAGGTGTTCGAGGTCACGGGCAACCCTGACGTCATCTCGTCGGCAGTCGACGCGCCTGACGAGGAGTGACGTATGTCGTTCGCCATCGTCGCGGAGTTCCCGCTCGGCGTCTATCGAGGTCATGCGGGCGACCGAGAACGCGATCCGCTCCCGTCGCCGGCGCGGCTCCATGCCGCCTTGCTGAACGCCGCAGCTCAGGGCGCGCACGCCGAGGTCGACGGCGACACGCTGCGACCGAACGCGCGAGCCCGAGAGGCTCTGGCCTGGATTGAGGATCACGTGCCGGACGGGATCAACGTGCCCCCGTCAACGGCCAGCAGCGCCGCAGTGATCGCCTATCGGCAGGAGGGCTTCTTCCGGAAGTGGGCCTTCAAGGTCCGCGAGGATCGACTCGATGGGACTGCCCTGGCTGGCCCGATCGCCTGGATCTGGAGCGACGATCCACCTCCGGATGTCGGCGAAACATTGGCGGCACTGTGCCTCGACGTGTCGCACCTGGGAACGGCGGAGTCGCCTGTGATCCTTCGCTGCGGTGAGGCGGCCCCTACGCACCGACTCGAACCTGAGGCGAGCATCTTCACGGGCGACGGGATCGAGGTTGAGGTGGCGCGGCCCGGTCGCACGGCGGCTCTCGAGGCCACACACGCCGCGACGGTCGGCAAGACGCCGATCGCGGCGCGCGATAAGGTGGAGGAGATAGACGAGTCGGCCGTGTTGGCTGCAGTGGAGCGCACAGCTCTCGCGCGCGTCCGCTACGTCACGGTCGAAGCTCCGCCGCCGGCCGCCCCTTGGCCAACAGTCGTCCTTCTTCCCGTGGAGGAGGAGATCCCGCCCGGCCAGCGAGTGGGCTGGTGCGTTGCGCTCCATCGGGCGCTCATCAGCAGGATCGGGGATGGGGCTCCGAGCCTTATCACCGGTCGGTACGATGCCGGGGTCCCGAAACCGGCCAATCGGCTGTCCATCCAGTACGTGTCGACGGCGATCCCGGCAGCGCCGCAGATTGGCACGGCTGGCGCATTCGCGCTGCTCCTGCCAGCCGGCTCCGATCCGGCCGATCTCGCCACGCTCGAACGGGCGCTGCGCGGTCTCTCCGACCTGCGTCTCGACTCGAGAAGAGGGACCCGGCTCACCCATACGACGATGGTGTTGCGCGGCGACCAATTCTGGCGTCCGGTGTCGGATGGCCATCAGCGCCTCTGGGTGACTGACACCCCGGCAATTCCGGACTCGCGTCCGTTGCGAGGGCGATCCTGGACGCTCGGAGATGCGACCCTCCTCTCGGTCGGGCTCGTGTGGCGGGACCGTTTCGGGAGGATGGGCGGCCGCACGGAGTGGTATGCGCGACTCGTTGGTGCCGTCAGCAAGCACGGCGTTGCGGTACTCGAAGCCCACAAGCTGCACAGCGCTGACGCCCGACGATACGTCCATCGGGTGGCCCCAGAGACGGCGATCCAGCCGTATCGAGCGGCACTCCGGCTTGGGACCTTGGCGGGAGATCGGACGATCGTTGCCATCGGGCAGTCGCGCCACTTGGGGGGCGGGCTTCTGGCCCCGATCGACGTCCCAATGGCGGCATTGGATCGGGACTTGACCGGGAGCGGCCGGCCATGACCTTCTCCGTGCATGACTTCGGCTCCTTCTTCGGTGCGCTTCACAATGGGCGCGCGCCGTTCGCGTGGCAGTTTCGGCTACTCGATCACCTCGTCCGCGACCGGCGGTGGCCCGACCGGATCGTCGCCCCGACGGGGGCCGGGAAGACGGCCGTCATCGAGGTCCACATCTTCGCGGTGGCGCTCATGGCCTCCGGAGCTGGACCTCGCGTCCCGCGACGCCTGTCGCTCGTCGTGGACCGGCGCGCCTTGGTCGACAGTCAGTTCGAACGCGCCAACGAGATCAATGTGCGCCTCCATGCCGCCGAAGGATCAGCGGACGGCGTCCTCGGCGAGGTCGGTCGTCTCCTCCGGGCGATCCGCAGTGACGGTGATCAGGGGCGGCCTCCGGTCACGATCGCGATGCTCCGCGGCGGACTCGTCCCATCGCGCGGGTGGGTCGACGATCCGACCGCGTGTGCGGTCCTGTGTGCCACGCCGGACATGTGGGGCAGCCGCCTGCTATTCCGCGGCTACGGGACGAGCAGGTTGGCCCGGCCGCGTGAAGCCGGCCTGCTCGCATACGACTCGGTGACCATCGTCGACGAGGCACACCTGGCGCGCCAGCTGGTATTCACGGCTCGCCGGATCGGCCCATTGGAGGGGATCGGGTCACGATCCGTGAACGTGCCACCGCTCCAGGCGGTCGAAGCGACGGCGACTCCGATCGACGATCAACCGGGTTCACCAGTTGACGGCATCACTCTCTCGGCGGTAGGCGTAGTGGCTGACGATCTGACGCTGGGCACCGCCGCCGATGCCGATCTCGCACGACGGCTTCGCACCCGGAAGCCCGTGCGCCTCGTGAGGGACGGTGAGTGGCCGGCGTCCACGAGCACCGCTCGTGCCAACGTGGCGCGCCGGATGGCGGACCACATCGACGAACTCCTGGCCGCGCACGGTCGGACGGTCGCCTGTGTCGTGAACAACGTCGCCACTGCTCTCGCTGTCGCTGCGGAGCTGGGCAGGAGGAATCGCACAGCCGAGCTCCTCGTGGGTCGGATGCGGCCCTACGATGTCCAACGCCTGCGCGAGCGACGGCCCGGGCTCCTCACGACCGAGGGGAATCCCGATGTCGATGTGGTTGTTGCGACGCAGACCATTGAAGTCGGCATCGACGCCGACTTCTCGGCCATGGTAACCGAGCTGGCAGCAGGATCGGCGCTCGCACAGCGAGCCGGTCGGATCAACCGTCTGGGCAACCGCGCCACGACGGAGATCCGCGTGTTCGTGCCCGGAGGCGAGATCGGCCCGAAGGGGGCACCTCCATACGCGGCCAGCGACCTGACTTCGGCGCTGCAGTGGCTCGGGCGGCGCGAAGCCGAGGAGGCCGGCCTGGCACCGTGGTCGGTCGTCGAGGATCCGCCGCCCCAGCAGAGTCTCCGCCGCGTCGTGCTCCAGAGGCCGGAGGTGTGGGACGCCTGGCTGCTGGCGAGGACTTCGGACGATCTGGTCGAGGATCCGGACTTGGACCTTTGGTTGGCGGACGATCTGGAGTCGGACACTGATGTCGCTGTCGTTGCGCGCCAGGGTCTGCCGGAGGATCCGGCAGACGCCCTGCAGTTGCTCCGAGCGACGCCGCCCCGCGCGCTGGAATCGTTCCCGGTCGATCTGAGTCGTGTCCGTGCGCTGGTCGATGCCGATCCGGATGCCGTCCGCTACGTGTGGCACGACGGTGATGTCGAGGTGCTGACCGATGCTCGTGCGCTTCGGCCCGGCGATGTCGTTGTCATCGACGACGAGACGCGCTGGTTCGAGCACGGCGTCGTGGTGGAGAAAGGGACGGCCGCTGCCGCGGACGTGCTGGAGGAGATACAGGGTGGACGGGAGCCGTTCCTCGTGCGAGTCGGAGCCGGATCGCCGCTCGATGTGGACACCGGCGGACGAGCCTCGAGCGACCTGCTCCCCGACCTAGTCTCAGCTCACGATGCCTATCCGCGTGGCGGACGCGACCAACGACGGCAGATGGCCCGAGTGATCGGCACTTTCCTGCGCCTCGTCGACCTTCCCGACGACCACCGCGTAGTGCAGCGCCTGCGGAAGGCGCAGGAGCTGCTGCGTGGACGGCTTGGCGATGCCGAAATCCAGATGGGCCCTCGGCTTAGCGGTGGCGAGCCAACGTGGCTGGTCATCGCCGACACGCGTCGGTTGGTGACTGACGAGGAGGCCCGGCAGACGTGGAGCCCAGGCGGCGGTGCCGTCCTGCTGGAATCGCACCAGGAGGGCGTCGCCCAGCGTGCAGGCGAGATCGCGGATCGGCTCGGCTTGGGGCACGAGACCGCCGCGATCCTCCGCAGCGCGGGTCGGCACCACGACGAGGGCAAGCGGGACGCGCGCTTCCAGCGGATGCTGCGCGGAGACCGTGGACTGGAGGATGACGCCGGGCCGGACCGCGGACCGCTCGCGAAGAGCGGGATGCGCACGCCGGCCGAGTTCCAAGCGGCGCGGACGGCGTCGGGCCTGCCGACTGGTTGGCGCCATGAACAGCTGTCTGCCGCCATCGCCTGGGCCGCGCTGGGGACGGACTCCCACTCAGACCGCGCGTTGATCACGCGGCTGGTCGGGACGAGCCACGGGCACGGGCGGAGCGCGTTCCCGCACGTGACCGCCGCTTTGGTTGACAATCAGGGAGAGTGGGCGCCGCCGAGTCGCGAGCTGTATGACGACGGCGTCTGGGACGACATCGTCGAAGGCACCCATCGTGTCTACGGCGTGTGGGGCTGCGCCTACCTCGAGGCGCTCCTGCGGGCGGCAGACGCACAGGTCTCCCGGGAGGCGCGATGAGCGACCTGAGGCTGGCGGGCGACGTCCGCGTCGCCCTCTCTCACATGGCGGCGATCGGGCTCGCCGCGATCCTCGAGGACGCAGGCGCATCTGACGTGGGAGTCGGGTGGGCCGGCGGACTCGACCCCCAGCCGATTGTCACCGCGCGAGGGATCGACTGGAGCGAGGCGGCCGATCGGGTCAAGGTCCATGCCCAGCGCCATGCGGCCGAGTCCGATTGGACGGCAGCCACGATCGACGATGGGGTCACCCGCACCGGTCTCATGAGCCCGCGGATCAAGCCGCGGAACACGGAAGCCGGCTGGCTTGAGTTGGCGAGCCACCGGCGCGAGGTGATCGACGATCAGGTCACGCGCCGTCGTTGGTTGGATCTCCACATGATTGGCGCGCTCGGCGAACCGGCCTACTGGAGGTTCAACGCCCAGCGCCAGCGACTGCCCGACGACGGGGCGAGTCGCTGGGAGATGAAGACCCGAAATGGGGGCAAGGAGTTCGTCCAGCACCGTCTCCACCCACTCGCTCGGCGCGTCGCCGACCGTTCACTCGAGGGCATCCGAGACGGGTTGGTCGGGGTCTCGGTCCGCGACGAAGCCGGATCCGATGACCTGGACAGTCGCACTGGGACGGGCTTGACGGGCCCGGGCCGGGTCGACAATGCCATCGCATGGTGCGCTCTCTGGGGCATCAGTCAGTTCCCAGTGGTCCCAAGGGTTATGCGGCCATCACGAACGGCCGGTCACCTGCGGCCTCCGAGATCGGATGCAATCCCACGATACGGGTGGTTCTACCTCCCCGTCCCGATACGGCCGATCGCTCTTCCGCGCCTCCGATCGATCATCGTCAGCGGTCACCTCGCGCGGGCGGCCGTACCGGCCGATATGACGACGGCGGACGCAGCGTTGTCGGCCGAGGGCGCAAGAACATGGCTGATCAACCGAGGCATTGGTGCCGTGGTTCGCTTCCCGATCGGGGAGTTCGGGAGTGCCAATGCACCGGAGCGCCGGGCCCTGCTTGGCACAGTGGTGCGGCTGGAAGCCTGATGAGTGACGAGGCGCGATCGCGAAGCCCAGAGGATCCCGTTCCGATCAGCCTCGTCGCGCACCACGTCTTCTGCCCGCGCCGGGCTTGGCTCGAAGCCGCGGGCGAGGGCACTGACACGTACCAGATGGCCGTCGGCGCCGCGCTCCATGGTCCAACCGACGATTACAGGACCGGCAGGCCCTCAAACCTTCGGTCTGTCGACGTCGTCCATGCGTCGCTGGGCATCGTGGGTCGGTGTGACACCGTCGAGGTCAGCCCAAGAGGCGACCTCACGGTGGTCGAGTACAAGTCGACGCCGGTGAGGCGGGAGCCGGCCGTCACGCGGCCGCTGCGCATCCAGCTGGCTCTCCAGGTCGAAGCGTTGCGCGCGATGGGGTACACCGTGGCTGGCCAGGCAGTGTACTTCGTGAACCATCGACTGCGTGTGCCCGTCCTTCTGAACGTCGAGGACTTCACCGAGGCCCGTGCGGCGGTAGAGCTCACCCGTGCCACAGTGGACTCCCTCGATGCACCCGAGCCCCTCGAGGATGACCCGCGGTGCGTCTCCTGCTCGCACGCGGCTGTCTGCCTGCCTGAAGAGCGTGCGGAGGCACCGGTCGAGCGCCGGATCATCGTCGCCGACCCTGACACCCAGATCGTCCACCTCGCCACCGCTGGGTCACGCGCGTCGGTGCGCGAGGGGCGCATGCTCGTGCACACTCGCGGCGAGGAGACTGCCTCGATCCCGATCGAGCGGGTCCAGGGACTCGTGGTGCACGGGAATGTCGACCTGTCCGGCGCGCTGATCCGGGAGTTGCTGTGGCGCTCGCTGACGATCGTGTGGTGCACGGGTACCGGCCGGGTCGTCGGCTGGTGTGCTCCTGCATCGGGTCCGAACGGAGCCGCTCGGGTCCGCCAGCATGTCGCGGCCGCAGCGGGCCGGCTTGACCTTGCACGGGAGTTCGTGGCAGCCAAGATTGCGAACCAGGCGACGCTGCTTCGTCGCAACGGCGACGCCGTGGACGTCGTGGCCACGATGCGTTTGCTTCAGCGACGGGCCTCCGAGGCACGAACGGTCACAGAGCTGCTCGGCATCGAAGGAGAAGCGGCTGCAAACTACTTCGGGGCGTTCCGAACGATGCTCAGTGTTCGGACGCGTGCTCTGGGATTTGACCTGCACACTCGTTCCGGGCGCCCTGCCCACGACGCAGTCAACGCCGCTCTCAACTACGCCTACGCCATGCTGCTCGGCGATGTAATCAGGGCGGTGGTCGCCTGCGGCCTCGATCCACACGCTGGCTTCCTGCACAGTAGCAACCGCAACAAACCCGCGCTTGCCCTGGACCTCAGCGAGGAACTGCGAGCCCCTCTCGCTGATTCAGTTGTGATCGGGGCGATCAACAACGGCGAGTTGTCCCCGGGCGATTTCTCGAACGCGCTCGGAACCACCCGGCTTCGAGAGAGCGGCCGCCGGGCCCTGATCGAGGCGTACGAGCGGCGGGTCCAGTCGAAGTTCCGTCACCCGGTCTTCGACTACCACATGACCTGGCGACGAGCGATGGAGGTGCAGGCGCGGATGATCCTGGGCGTCCTCGATGGCACCCAGTCGCGCTATGTGGGGATCCGTGTCAGATGACTCGCGACGCCGCTCGCAGGTACATCATCGCCTACGACGTGCCCGACGATCGACGGCGACTTCAGCTCGCCAAGAAGCTCGGCAGCTACGGAGACCGCGTCCAGTACAGCGTCTTCATCGTTGACGTGCGACCCGCGAAGCTCGTCCGACTCAGGAGTGAGTTGATGAGGCTTGTGAACCCAAGTGCGGATTCGGTCCTCCTCTGTGAGATCGGCCCGCTCGGCAGTGGCCTCGAGAACCGCTTCGAGATCATCGGCCGCCCACGCCCGGTCACCGGCAATGATGCGTTGGTCTTCTAAAGCTATGGCTGCGCATTTCACGCTGCGAGCGCTCCGGTGAGACGCCGCCTCGCGTGAGCGCTCGCGCCCGTCAGGCGTCAGAACCCTCCGTTGCGAGCGTGTGCGATCATCTGGGTGCCCTCCCAAGAGCCAGCCTTCCACGAGGCCGGCAGGTTCAGGCTCCGCGCCTGATCGGGACAGATGCGTCCTGATCCAGTCGCAGCACCTTCGCGGTGCTGCCTTCATTGAGGGGGACCAACCGCATTCGCATCGATCACAACGCTCAAGTCGCAGCACCTTCGCGGTGCTGCCTTCATTGAGGGTTGCAGGCGTGCCGACCGGAGGCGAACCGGCATGGTCGCAGCACCTTCGCGGTGCTGCCTTCATTGAGGGCAGGGGGCCGTCGTGAGCCCGATCGCGTCCTACCGTCGCAGCACCTTCG
>JAJYMP010000747.1 GCA_021786915.1 Chloroflexota bacterium | reverse complement strand
CGGCTCACTGTCATGCGGCAACGACCAGGTCGACCCGCGCATATCAGAGTGACCGACCGTCGCCAGGAACCTGACCCCGGCCATGCCCTGCCACTTTGACTTGACGGGTCCTTCCATATCAGATCGTCGCCCGCGCCAGAGCAGCCTCTGCCGCCGACCTATCGCCCGTGGCCGACCTCCTCGGGCTCCTCGAACCACTGGACGCGCTCGCCGACCTGGCTGCGCATCTTCCACTTCATCGACTTGGGCGCGTCGTCCACGGCCTTGCGCAGGGCCGCGACCTGCTCCAGGACGTCGAACCGTGGGGGCCGCCCGAAGTCGAGCTCACCCGGCTGGATCTCGGTGTTGAACAGGAGCCGCATCTTGTCGAGATTGCCTGTGAGCGTTCGCCACCAGCCCCAGTCGGCCGAGGTGTAGAGGAGGATCCGGTCGACGTTGATCGTCTTCGCGTCACCGCTTCCGAGCGGGTACTCCGAGAGCAGCGCGAGCGCGTCGAGGATGTCCTTGCGGTTGATCCGGGCGATCTGGAGCTTCGACAGGAGCATCTCGGCCAGCGGGATCGTCGGCTTGTCGGCCGCGAGCCGATCGGCGAAGGCGAACTGGTGGCACATCTCCAGCCGGTCGATCAGCACGTCCACCGGGCGGCCGCGCAGCGTGTCAACGAAGTACATCTGCTTGTGGCCATAGAGCGCGTTGTACTGCTTGTCGCCGGTGTAGCCCTGGGACTCCATCAGCTCCCGCAGCGCCTTGCTGTCCTTGGCTCGCGTGGCGACGTCGATGTCGCGTCGCTCGCGGTCGATGCGGGCGGTCCACTCCGGGCACCTGGCATGGAAGGACAGGCCGCCCATGAGCCGGACCTGGAGGCCGTGGGCGTCGGCGAGGCCGATGATGCGGAGCGCCTCGGCGAGCGGGTCTCGCAGGGTGGGACCGCCTGGCTCGGCCGGGGGCGCGGGCTCCGGCCGGGAAAGGGGCCGGCCCCCCGAGGCGAGGACGCCGCCGGCGTCGAGCCCTGTGCCGGGTGACGGATCAACGTGCTGATTGGTCCCCATCGCGCGAGTATAGTGTCGCTTCCCTGACGGCCATACGTCATGGGGTGCACGGGTGGCTTGGCCCCCCTGCCGGGCCGAGCCTGGTGAGGAAGGAGGACGTCCCCTGCCATGAGCGCGCCCGGACGAACACTGTTCACGCGGCAGTCATCCGGTCTCGTGCGAGAAGTCAGCGTGGTCAACGCGCTGTTCTTCAACACCTCGGCGTTCATCGGGGGGACGCTGGGCGGCGCCTTCCAGATCGCCGTCCTCGCCGGGGTCCCCATCGTCATGGTGGGGCCCTTCACCAACTGGTCGTGGGTCGCCTTCATCGTCGGCGCCCTGTGCATCCTGCTCGCCCTGATCTTCGCCTCGCTGACCAGCGTGATGCCGAGATCCGGCGGCGACTACGTCTTCTCGAGCCGGATCGTGCCGCGCGTCGGGCCGCTCCTCGGGTGGCTCGAGAGCTGGGGCCTGGTGTTCGCGTCGATCGCGCTGCTCCAGTTCGAGACCGTCCAGATGCTCAAGAGCACCCAGGTCGAGGGCCGCATCATCGGCATCGGCACGGGGAGCAGCTTCTTCAACAACGCCACCAGCTGGTTCACCGATGGAACCACGGGCGACGTGACCGGCCTGCCGGGGCTGATCTCGGCGCTCGTGATCTTCGCCATCGTGGGCTGGGTCGTGCTCCAGCCCACTCGACGGTTCCACAAGATCGTGACCTACCTGACGATCCTGGGCATCGTGGGGTGGGCGCTCATGGCGCTCTGCGGTCTGCTCCTGTTCAGCCCCGACGCCTTCGCGGCGAACCTGCCCAAGTACGCCAACGGCATCACCGTCGACCAGCTTGCCAAGGTGGCGGCGGACAACGGCTACACGAGCGGGTTCAGCTTCCTGCCGACCGACGCGCTGACCTGGCCGATGATGATCATGGCCGGCGTCATGCTGTTCCAGTTCATCGGCTTCCAGTACTCCGCCTACATCTCGGGCGAGGTCCGGGGCAACGTCAAGCGCGGCATCCTGATCGCGGTGCTGGGCGCGCTGGCGATGGCCGTCCTGATGAACTCGCTGTACGCCGAGACGCTCGGGCGCAACCTGGGCATGGACGCCCAGACCGCCTGGAGCGCGATCTGGTGGGGCTACATCGACCCGACCAAGACCGCGGTCGGCGCCCTGCCGATGGCGTCGCCCAACTACTTCCAGCTCATGGGCGCCGTGGCGCACCCCGAGCTCTGGCCCATCTGGACCCTCGTCGGGGCGGCGTCGACGCTGTTCCCGTTCCTGCTGATGCCCGTGTACGTCATCTTCATCAGCCGCGTCGCGCTCGCGTGGAGCCTCGACCGGCAGGTGCCCGAGTGGTTCGGCGAGGTGTCGGAGCGTCTGCGCGCCCCCGTCAACGCGATCGCAGCGACCCTGGTGATGGGCGTCGTGTTCCTCATCCTGTGGGCGTTCCCCGTCCTCAAGTGGATCGGCCTCGGGTTCCTCGCCCCCAACTCCGACCCGGCCCTGGACGGCAAGCTGAACCTCGCCTCCTCGGCGTTCTTCACGGTCCTGGCGTCGGCACCGAGCTGGATCATGCCCGGCGTCAACGCGGTCCTCGCGAGGTTCACCCGGCCGGACCTGGTCAAGGACGCGCCGTGGATCCGATGGATGCCCGTACTGGGCATCATCTGGCTCGTGTTCGCCCTCGTGCTCTACTGGTTCGCGGGGGTCGGGCCGATCTGGTCCGGCATCCAGGGCCAGGGCGTGGCGGCGTACCTGAACAGCTCGGGCGTCGCCTTCGTGATCCTCGTGTTCATCGTCGGGATCGTCTGGTACGTCATCCAGGCGTTGCGGAACCGCAGCGCGGGCATCCAGACCGAGTTGATGTACCAGGCACTGCCGCCCGACTGAGCTGCGGCGGATGCCAGGCGGGACCGGGCCGACGAGGCGTCCGGCTCGGTCCCGACGCTCCGAGCCTGCGGCCGGGCGCATCCCACCCGGCCGCTTCCCGTTCCGGTCGGCCGCCCGTCGGCCATGACTGAGGTATCGATGACCCTGCGCGACGATCTCGCGATGATGGATGCGCTGGCGCAGGCCGCGCTGGTCCGCGATCGGCAGCTCACCTCGCTCGAACTCGTGGACGCGGCGATCGAGCGGATCGAGCGCGTCAACCCCCATCTCAACGCCGTGGTCTGGACGCGGTTCGAGGCCGCGCGGGACGAGGCGGCCGCGCTGGACCGGTCCGGTCCTCCGGCCGCGCCGCTGGCCGGCGTGCCCTTCCTGCTCAAGGACCTCGGGGCCACGATCGCCGGGACCTCGCAGGAGGAGGGGAGTCGTGCCGAGCGCGGCCGGACCTCACGGGCCGACACGGAACTCGGCCGCCGATATCGGGCAGCGGGCCTGATGGTGCTGGGCAAGACCAACACGCCCGAGTTCGGCAACCACTCCACCACGGAGCCCGAGGCGAAGGGCCCGTCGCGGAACCCTTGGGACGTTGCGAGGACCACGGGCGGCTCGTCGGGCGGCTCGGCGGCTGCGGTGGCGGCGGGGATGGTCCCGGCCGCGCACGGCAACGACGGCGCCGGCTCGATCCGCATCCCCTCCTCGTGTTGCGGCACCGTCGGCCTCAAGCCGACCCGCGGGCGCAACTCCTGGGCGCCGGCCGGCGAGGCGATGGCCGGTCTCGCCGTCGAGCACGCCATCACGCGCTCCGTCCGGGACTCGGCGGCGATCCTCGACGCCACCGCCGGGCGCGTCCCCGGCGACCCGTACTCGGCCCCGCCGCCCCGCCGCCCGTTCCTCGACGAGGTGGGCGCCGACCCGGGCCGCCTCCGCATCGCCTGGTCCGCCACGCCCCCCATCGAGGCGTCCGTGGATCCCGAGTGCGCGGCGGCCGTGCGGTCGACGGCCGAGCTGCTCGCCTCGCTCGGCCACGACGTCGAGGAGGCGGCACCCGCCTTCGACGGCGAGGTGCTCATCGAGCCGCTCGCCCGCGTCTGGGCGACGTCGAACCTGGCGACGGTGCGGGCGCTCGAGGCCGAGCGCGGCCGGGCGGTCGCCGACGACGAGCTCGAGATCACCACCCGCGAGCTGCGCGACTACGCGCTCCGGTTCGACCCGGCCGGTCTGGTGGATGCGCTCGCCCAGCTGGCGCGGATCGCGCGGGACATCGCCGCCTTCTTCGAGCGCTACGACGCGTGGGTCACTCCGACCCTCGCGCGCCTCCCGGAGCGGCTCGGCGTGCTGAACCAGAGTCAGGGTGGCGCGGTCGAGTACTGGCGCTTCGACTGCCAGTTCAACCCCTGGAACCCCATTGCGAACGTGACCGGCCAGCCGGCGGTCTCGCTCCCGCTGTCGTGGTCTGCGGGAGGACTGCCGGTGGGCAGTCTCATCACGGGCCGCTACGCTGACGAGGCAACGCTGTACCGCCTCGCCGGTCAGCTCGAGAGCGCCCGACCCTGGGCTCACCGCCTGCCGCCCGTCCACGCCAGTTCGGAGTCCTGATGGCCAAGCCGTTCCGCCTCTACGTCTGCAGCGACATCCACGCGTCCGAGCGGACGTGGCGCAAGTTCCTCAACGCCATGAAGGCCAACGTCTACAAGGTCGACGCGGCCGTGATCGCCGGCGACTTGACCGGCAAGGCGCTGATCGCCGTGGTCAAGGGGGAGCAGGGCGGCGAGGCGTGGACCGCCAGCGTCATGGGCCAGCGCCGCGTCGCGCGCAGCGAGCAGGAGCTGGTCGACCTCGAGCGCTCGATCGCCGACCTCGGCTACTACGCCGTCCGCGTCAGCGAGGAGGAGCGGGCGGCCATGGAGGCGGATCCCGAGCTCGTGAAGCGCATCTTCCACGAGAAGATCGCCCACCGGCTCGAGGAGTGGATGCAGCTGGCCGCTGAGCGGCTCGACGGCTCGGGCGTGCCGGTGTACCTGATGCCCGGCAATGACGACGAGTTCGAGATCGACCCGATCCTCGAGCGCTCCCCGTACTGCCGCGATGTCAACGAGCGGGTCGTCGAGCTCACCCCCTGGCACCAGCTGGTCTCGATGGGCTGGTCCTCCCCGACGCCGTGGTCCACCCCGCGGGAGCTCTCGGAGGAGGAGTTCCTCGACCGCCTCTCGGGGCTGATCAAGGGCGTCCGCGACCCCCGCAAGACCATCATCATGACCCACGTCCCGCCCTACGACTCAGGGCTCGACACGGCCCCGCTGCTCTCGCCCGACCTGCGGCCCACGGCGTCGGCAGGCGATCTGCTGCGCGGCCCGGTGGGCTCGAAGGGCGTGCGCGCGGTCATCGAGCAGGTGAAGCCGGTCCTGGGCGTCCACGGCCACATCCATGAATCGGGCGGCGAGCGCAAGGTGGGCAGCACGCTCTGCCTCAACGCGGGATCCGAGTCGTCGATGGGGGTCCTCCGCGGGTACCTCGTCGACCTCTCGGAGAAGGGCGTCGAGCGGACCCTGCGCGTCGAGGGCTGAGCCCGCGCCGCTCACCGCGTGTCGCGGGGCACATCGCCCGTCCCCGGATGCTCCCCCCGCGGCCGCGACATGAGGTTCGGCCGCCGTTTCCGTCGCGAACCGCATCGTGGTGAGCAGGAGCGCCCCGCGGGTTTCCCGACGGTTCTCCGGATAGCGGCCTCACCACGGCCATCCGGCTGAGGTTCCGCCCGATTGGGCCCCAGACGGCCGCCCCGGGGGCATCCGGCTGGAAGTCGCCGGACAGCGGCCGCACGGGGTCATTGCGAATCGCGCGCCGCTCGGGGCTGTCGCGGAAAGTGGAGCGGCGCGGCGAGGCGCCATCTGCCTGCGGCCGGGGCACGGTCCCTCTCGGTCGCAGGCCGGCGCCCACCGATTCGGCGCTGCATCGGCCGCGCCTCAACCTCACGGTGTCGACGGCGTGGGTGAGGGTGGCGGGGAGGGTGACGGGGAGGCCAGCGGGTACGCGGGCGACGTCGACGGCTTGGGCTCTGGGGACCACCCGGGCGGCGCGGACTTGAACAGGTACTGGAACTCGGGCCCGTTGTGGCAGATCCAGCAGTTGTCGCCGCGGCCCGCCATGTCGGACGGCAGCGGCGCGTGCTGGTCGACGCCGTGGCAGGTGGTGCAGGCCTGGCCGCCCATGTGCTCAGGGCGGAGTGGGGGAGCGCTCATCGAGGCGAGGTTCGGGTTCTCGTGATGGCAGATCAGGCACTGGTTGGCGTGGAGGCTCGAGTGGCCGGGAGCGGTCTTCACCAGCCCGGCCGGGTTGTGGCAGGCGGTGCAGTCCGCAAATCCCTTGAGCGGGTGGGCCATGAGCGGGATGTCCTTGACGCCCACGATGCCGTTGGTCGTGACGTGGCACGCCCCGCAGTTGGCGTCGGACGGCATCTCGATCCCGACCGGCGACAGCGCCATCCCCGAGCTCGGCTCCGGGCTGGCTGAGGGCGAGGCCCCAGCGATCCCGCCCGGCCTGGCCGATGGCGATGTCGCGGGGCCGGCCCCGATCATGTCCGGCAGGGCGACCGCGACCAGGAACCCGCCGACGATGAGGATGCCGATCACCAGGACCAGGACCGCGACGGGGTATGCGAAGCGGACGAACGCGGTGCGGAGCATCAGGCCCGCACTCCGGCAACCGGCGCCATCGCCTCGACCTCGGTCGCGACGGCGAGCTCTGGCGTGGGTTCGACCCCGGTGCCGGCCCCGGCTCCGTGGGCGTCGGCGTCATCGGGCTCGTGGCCGTCGTGCTTCTTGATCCACGGCCACGGCCAGAAGGCGTGGACGTCGCCCTCGCCCATCGGCAGGTAGCGCTCGCACAGCGAGTACGCCATCGCCATGAACGCCATCGCCCCGACGAGGATCCCGAGCTCCACCGGGGAGGGCACGTACTCGGCGTACGGGTGGCCGACGGTGCCGGCCATCGTCGTGCGCGGGACGAACTCGCCCGCCGCCACGAACAGCGTCCGGTCCACCAGGATCCCGACCAGCGACAGGATCGCCGCCAGGGCGGTCGCGGATGGCGTGCGCAGCCGGGGGACCGCCAGGATCCCGAGCGGGATCAGGGTGCCCAGACCCACGCGGACGCCCCAGAAGGCGGGCGAGAGCGGCCCGGTCACGAGGACCTCGGTGGAGGGGCGGAGGTCAGCCACGTCGCTCGTCAGCCCGGTCACGACCTGGCGCGCCAGGAGCGCGGCCGCCACGACGAGTCCGCCGGCCAACAGGATGCGGACTGAGCCGAGGGCGCCCTTCGATCGCTCCCAGTCGGCGAGGCGGAGGCGGTTGACCGCCCAGAACACGATGCCCAGCAGCGCCGTGCCGCCCACGAAGGCCGACGCGACCATCTGGACCGGCGTGAAGACGCCGTTCCAGAACGGCTTGGCCGCGAGCACGCCGAACACCGCCCCCAGGGTGGTCGGGGCGCACACACCGATGCACGCCGCTGCCGTGCAGGCGTACTTGTGGACGGTGGGATGGGACGTGAACAGCGTCCACACCTCGACGACCAGGACCACCAGGTAGGCGCCGTAGAACACGCCCATCCACCACATGGGCGAGCTGGGAGAGATGACGAGCACGGCTCCGAAGACCATGCGGATCGGATAGCTGAGCTCGAGCGCGATGATCCCGAACGCGGTCGTGAGCGACAGGAGCGCGAGGATCGCGTGGCGCTTCTCGAACGGCATGAAGCGCTCGATCCCGAACACCGTGCCCAGCGAGGAGGCGAGGCACAGGCCGCTGGTCATGATGGCGAAGAAGACGTAGCCGATGATCAGCAGGCCCCACTCGAATGAAGGCGAGGTCCCCATGACCTCCCAGCCCGGCGGCAGTGCGATGAGCGCGGCGACCGCACCGATCCCGAGGCCAACCACGAGCAGGCCGTACCAGATCCTCGTCGCGATCGACATCGAGCGGACTTCGCGCACGAACGCGTTGCGCGCGGCGCGTGGCGTCGCCGGCAGCGCCACGGCGCCGAGGTAGAGCGTGCTGTCGACGACCCGCATCGCTCAGGCCTCCTGCAGAGTGGGGCCGAGGTACAGCACGCGGGGCCGGGTGCCGTACTCGGGGTGGAGCGGCTGGCTGCCCTTCGCGTACGCCGCGATGTCGCTGGCCGGGTCGTTCGCGTCGCCGAAGCGGCGCGCTCCCACCGGGCAGATCTCGACGCAGGCCGGGCGCTGGCCGCGGTTGATGCGGTGGTAGCACCATGTGCACTTGTCGGCGACGCCCGGCGTGTTCGCGGGCGAGTCCTCGTCCGCGGGCGTGAGGTAGCGTGCGCCGTAGGGGCAGGACACCACGCAGTAGCCGCAGCCGATGCACCGGCGGGCGTCCACGAGGATCACCCCGTCCTCTGTCCGGTATGTGGCGCCGACCGGGCAGACGGCCGTGCAGGGGGAGTCCTCGCACTGCATGCACAGGCGCGGCTGGAAGAACGCGGAGGCGACGGTCTTGCCCTCGGACCCGGGGGCCGTGCAGGTGGCCGGGAAGCCGTTGATACCCGCATCCGGCGCGTCCACGTACCGCGTGCCGTCGGTCATCGTGGTGTGCCGCTCCACCCAGGTGCGCGTGAACTCGGCCGATTCGGGGACGTTGTTCTCCTCCTTGCAGGCGACCACGCACAGCCCGCAGCCGATGCACTTGGAGGTGTCCACCACGAAGGTCCAGGCCTTCGACTTGGGGTCGTAGTTGGGGACGAGCGGGGAGACCTTGTCCTCGGCGCTGGTGAAGACCGGGAAGAGCTGGCCGAGTGCGGCCGCACCGGCCACGCCACCGGTGAGCGCGAGCCCGAAGCCGAGGAACGCGCGTCGCGTGAGCGGCGCCTGCCCGGTGGCCGGGGCGATCGCCTCGAGCGGGACCAGCACGGCGTCCGCCGGCGCCTCCGATACCGCCAGGCCCTCCGAGGGCGTTCCGCCGCCGGAGGACTCGGCCGGTTCCGCCGCGGCAGTCTCGGCGGAGAGCGGGACTTCGGCCAGGGCAGTCTCGGCGGAGAGCGGGGCTTCGGCCAGGGCAGTCTCGGCGGGCGGCGCGGCTTCGGCTGGCGCCTCGGCAGCCGGCGGCGGGACCGGTGGTGACGCCTCCGCCGCCGGCGGCGGCGCTTCGCCGGACCCCGAGGGGAACCCGTCATCGGCCGGTTCATCCGCGGTGACCTGGCCCGAGGGATCGAGCATGGGATCGAGCGGCTCGGTCACGGGACCACCCCGCTCGGGCCGGCCGAGCCGCTCGCGATGGGCGCGAGGCTCGCCGGCGGAAGCGCGAGTTGCTCAGGGCCGCGCCCGGCGCCATGGCACTCCAGGCATTCCTGGTCGGTCAGGACGCCGGTCGGATGCCGCTCGTTGCGAGCCTTGAACCCGTCAGGCCCGTGGCAGGTCAGGCATGGCGGCAGATTGTCGAGCGGGTGCGACACCACCGGGGGATGCTGCGCCCAGGCCGTGTGCGGGTCGTGGCACTGGAGGCACTGGCCCACGTAGTGGTTGGCCGGGACGATGGTCTTGATGCTGGCGGGGCGGCCCTCCCCGGCAGCATGACAGCGGACGCAGACCTCGTCCGTGGGGACCTTGATCATGACGTCCGCCTTGGAGGCGTTCGAGCCCGCCGAGGCGTGCGCCAGCAGCGCGCCGTGGCAGCTCTGGCAGCCGATGTCGGCGTGCGAGTGGCTGGCCAGGCGGCTGGCCTCCGGGAGGTGGCACTTCTCGCAGACCGACGAATCGGCGAACGTCATGCTGAGCGCGGCCCACTGCTTGGCGTTGCTGTCGGGGTGGAGCGCGAAGTCCAGGTACGGATCCCAGGCCATCGCGGCGCCCGCGAACAGGACGACTGCGAGGACAGCCGCGCCGCCGAGGACGCTGGCGACGGCGACGACACGTCCGCGACGGGTGCGGGGGCGAACGGAATCCCAGAGGCGGCGGATCCTGGCCCTCATAGCACCGACGGGTTCAGCAGGCCGCGCTTGACCGTGTACCGCAGGAGATCCACGCGGTCGTGCAGGCCGAGCTTGTCCATGAGGCTGGCGCGATTGGAGTGGACCGTCTGCTCGGACAGGTGGAGCGAACGGGCGATGTCGCGGTTGGTGTGCCCCATCGCGGCCAGCAGGAGGATCTGGCGCTCGCGATCGGTCAGCTGGTCGCAGGGGTCGTCGACAGTCTCCGGCTTGCCCCGCACGTACGTGTCGACCATGCGGGTCACGATGGCGGGGCTGACGTAGGTGTGGCCGGCGGCGACGGCCCGGACTGCCGAGACCACGTCGTCGGCGAGCGCCTCGCGGGTGAGGATCCCGGCGGCACCCGCCTTCAGGGCGATCGAGAACTGCTCGGTGGCGCACCGACAGTCGAGCGCGATGATCTTGGCCCCGGGCGCGGCGGAGCGGACTTCCTCGATAGCCTCCGGCGTCCCGCAGCCCACCGCGGCGAACGCCTCGTACTCGAGGATGATCACCGCCGGGCTGCTCGCCCTGGCCTGGGACACGATCGCCTCGCGGCTCGTGGCCTCGACGACGACGCCCATGTCCCGCTCCTGGTCGATGACCGCCCGGAACGCCGTGCTGAGCATCGGGAAGTCCACGATGGCGAGCATGACGGCGACGCGAGCCGTCCCTGCTCCTCCCGCGTCCGTCGTCGGCATCGTCTGCTCCCGCATGTCGGCGTCTTCCCAGTCCGACGTCCGTCATGATCGGTCGACGGGCTCCCGGCCAAACAGGTCCAGGTGGCCGGGTTCTGCGAGCCCGTGCGTGCCGAAAGGTGCCCATGGAGGCGGACTGCGAGACCACCTGCGTCGCGCGAGGCAACGCCCGTTGACAGCGACCCTCACCCACGTTGCCATCACACCCCCGTCCGGGGGGGCGAGCCCCCGGCTCGCGGCCGCGACCTTGATGGCCGCGCGTCCGGGCAGGGCGCTGCACCGAGGGCTGACGGTCGCGCTGCTGCACGATTCAGCGGTGGGCGGCTATCCTGCGCACATGACGACCCGCCCCCGCCGCGCATTCCGCGGTGCTTGCTGCTCCTGTCCCCGGCGAGCGCCGGCATGGAGCCACGCCGCGGTCGTTCGCTAGACCGCCCGCCGCTCCGCTGGCCTCGCAGTCTCCACCCGCCGCGCGGGCAGCACCTTCCCGCCCGGCGCGTCCCCTCGTCTTCCCTGTCCACGACGTCGCCCTGCGGAGGCTCCGTGCTCGCGCCCCATCCGTCCCGTCGTCGCCACTCCGCTGACCCGGGAGATCTCATGCCTGACAGCTTCGACCATGACCGAGACCACGCGTTCGCCCAGCTGCTCGCCGGCGACCGCGCGGTGCACGGGCGCATCTACCCCCTCAAGCGCGACGTCGCGGCGTTCGCGGACGCGCTGCTGGGGATCCTGTTCCCGCAGCTGTCCGACGACGCCCTGGCCGCGCCCGACGACCTGGCGGCGCGCCTCGTCCTCGTCCGCCGCGACCTGCGCCGGCTGGTGGAGCCGCTGACCGACAGCGGCACCGCGGACCGCGTCATCGCCGCCTTCGCCGACGCCCTGCCGCGCGTCCACGCCGCGCTCCTCGAGGACGGGGAGGCGATCCTCGCCGGGGACCCAGCCGCCGAATCGCTCGACGAGGTCGTGGCGGCCTACCCGGGCTTCCTCGCGATCGCGATCCACCGCGTCGCCCACGAGCTGTACGTGCTCCAGGTGCCGATCCTGCCGCGGCTCCTCGCCGAGGTCGCCCACACGAGGACCGGTGTGGACATCCATCCCGGCGCCACCATCGGCCGCGGGTTCTGCATCGACCACGGCACCGGCGTCGTGGTGGGGGAGACCGCCGTCATCGGCGACCGCGTCAAGCTCTACCAGGGCGTGACCCTGGGCGCGCTGTCCGTGGTCAAGGACCTCGCCGGCCACAAGCGCCACCCGACGATCGGCGACCGGGTGGTCATCTACGCCAACGCCACGGTTCTCGGCGGCGACACCTTCGTCGGGAACGACACGATCATCGGCGGCAACGTGTTCGTCACGAGCAGCGTCGCGGCCGGATCGGTCCTCTACCAGACCAGCCGCTCCCGCGTCCGGAAGGCGGACGACGGGTTCGACGACATCGACTTCGTCATCTAGCGCCAGCGTCCCAGTCACCACAGCGTCCCCACCGAAGGAGGGAACCAGCCGTGCCCGTCAACAGCGTTCTCGAGACCATCGGCAACACCCCGCACGTGCGGATCAATCGCCTGTTCGACCCGCGCGTCAGCGTGTGGGCCAAGCAGGAGCGCCAGAACCCGGGCGGTTCCATCAAGGACCGCATCGCGCTCGCGATGATCGAGGACGCGGAGGCCGCCGGGACCATCACGCCCGGCGTGTCGACGATCATCGAGCCCACGTCGGGCAACACCGGCATCGGGCTCGCGCTGGTGGGCGCGGTCAAGGGCTACCGGGTGATCCTGTGCATGCCCGAATCGTTCAGCGTGGAGCGGCGCAAGCTGATGACCGCGTACGGGGCGGAGCTCGAGCTGACGCCCCGGGAGACAGGGATCAAGGGCGCCACCGCCCGGGCACGCGAGCTGCTCGAGGAGATCCCCGACAGCTGGATGCCGATGCAGTTCGAGAACCCCTCGAACCCGGCCGCCCACCGCCGCACCACTGGCCAGGAGATCCTGCGCGACTTCCCGGACGGTCTCGACTACGTGGTCACCGGCGTGGGCACGGGCGGCCATATCACCGGCGTCGCCGAGGCGCTCAAGGCCGCCTGGCCGAACGTGAAGGTCTACGCCGTGGAGCCCACCGCGTCGCCGGTCCTCTCGGGCGGCACGCACTCGCCGCACCCCATCCAGGGCATCGGCGCCGGGTTCATCCCGGCGGTCATGCGGACCGACCTGCTCGACGGCACGATCCAGGTGGAGGGCGCCGACGCGATGGCGTTCACCCGCCGGGCGGCCAAGGAGGAGGGCCTGCTGATCGGCATCTCGTCGGGGGCATCCCTGGCGGCCGTGTCGCAGCTGATCCCGTCGGTGCCGGACGGGTCGCGGATCCTGACCTTCAGCTACGACACCGGCGAGCGCTACCTCTCGATCGAGGCGCTGTGGGGGGCGACGACCGCCTGACCGAGGCCCCACTCGGTTGGCAACACGAAGGCCGGCGGGCGACCGCCGGCCCCTTGCGGGTCGGTCCTCCCGGTTCGCCGGGAGCCCTCAGCCGAACCAGGTTCGCGTCTCGACCTCGGACACTGAGGGCGTCAACAGGATGCCCACGATCGCCTCGCGCGGCAGGGTGGAGCGTCGGGCGACGAGATCGGCGACCCGCTCGGGATCCGAGCCGCAGCGGCGCAGGGCTGCGGCATCGAGGCGGGGCCAGACGAGGAGCGCTCGCCGGCGGATGGCCTCCGCGGCGTCAACTGGCTGGGGCATCGCGTACCTCCGATCGCCCCATGGTGCACCCGGGGTGTTGCCGCCACCCCAACCTGCGGTGAAGTTTCCGCAAGACTCGTTCCAGTCGGCCTTGCATCCGCGCAGCGATGTGCCCCGGGGGCCGGCCGACCACGACCCCGCCGAAGAGGGACCCGTATGACCAGCCTCGTCACGTCCGTCATCTCGATGCTCTGCGCCACGCCCGCCCGCTGGACGGCGCTGGCCGGTCTCGAACCCGAGCTCCTAGCGCGACGCCCGGCCGCGGGTGAGTGGTCGGCCCTCGAGTGCCTCGGTCACGTCGTCGACACGGAGGAGGGCGTCTTCCGCTCGCGCGTGCACGCGATCCGCGAAGGGCGCGACTTCGCGGCCTTCGACCCTGATGCGGAGGGCGCTCCCGCGGCCCGCACGATGGGCGCCTTGGCCGCCGACTTCGCGTCCCTGCGCGCCGCCTCGCTGGAGGCGCTGGCCACGCTGACCGAGGCCGACCTCGACCGGAGCGCCGTCCACGCGGAGCTGGGCCCCGTGACCCTGCGCGAGCTCCTCAGCGAGTGGGCCGCCCACGACACGATGCACCTGGTCCAGGCCGAGCGCGCGCTGATACAGGCTTTCATCCCGGGGTCCGGGCCATGGCGGCCGTACTTCGCCGACCACGACGTGCACGCGACCGGCGCCACCTAACCCGAACTTCCAGCGCCCGAGGAGCCTGATCG
>JAJYMP010000411.1:472-2500 GCA_021786915.1 Chloroflexota bacterium | reverse complement strand
CGGTCGAACGCGGCCAGCGCCTGGTCGAGCATCTCGTCGGTGTGGGCGGCGGTCACGATCGTCCGGATGCGCGCCCGGTCGAGGGCCACGGTCGGGAAGACCACGGACGTCCCGAACACGCCCTCCTCGAACAGGCGGTTGCTGAACCGGATGGTCGTCTCGCTGTCACCGAGCATGATCGGCGTGATCGGCGTCTCGGAGCGGCCCGTGTCGAAGCCGAGCCGCGTGAGCTCGGCCTTGAAGCGCCGCGTGTTCGCCCACAGCCGCTCGATCAGTTCGGGCTCCTCCTGCATGATCCGGATCGCCTCGAGGCAGGCGGCCGCGACGGCGGGCGGGTGGCTCGTGGAGAACAGGAAGGGCCTTGCCCGCTGGACCAGGATGTCGCGCAGGTTCTGTGAGCCCGCGACGTACCCGCCCAGCACGCCCACGGCCTTGCTCAGGGTCCCCACCTGCACCGCGACGCGGCCCTCGAGCCCGAAGTGGCTGACGGAGCCGCGCCCGTCCTTGCCCAGGACGCCGGAGGCGTGCGCGTCGTCCACGAACACCGCGGCGCCGTACTCATCGGCTGCCTCCACGATCGCGGGCAGCGGCGCGATGTCGCCGTCCATCGAGAACACGCCGTCGGTCGCGACCAGGATCAGCCGGTACGGCGCGCCCTGGCCGTCGCGGCCCTTCCTGACGGCCTCCGCCAGGACCTCGCGCAGGGACGCCGGGTCCGCGTGCTTGAACACCACCCGCGGTGCCCTGGAGAGGCGCATGCCGTCGATGATCGAGGCGTGGTTGAGCTCGTCGGAGACGATCAGGTCGGTCTCGCCGGTGATGACCGGGATGACGCCCGTGTTGGCCGTGAAGCCGCTCTGGAACGTCAGGACGGCCTCGGTGTGCTTGAAGCGCGCCAGCTCCGCCTCGAGCTCCTCGTGGAGCGTCATCGTGCCGGCGATCGTCCGCACCGCGCCCGAGCCCGCCCCGTACCGCTCCACCGCGTCGAGGGCGGCCCGCTTCATGCGGGGGTGGTGGGTCAGGCCCAGGTAGTCGTTCGAGGACATGCTGATGACGCGCCGCTCGTCCAGCGAGACGATGGGCCCCTGCGCGGAGCTCATGACCCGCAGCGGCCGGTAGAGGTGGCGCTCGCGGAGGGCGGCCAGCTCGTCGCCGAGGAACGCGAGCGGGTCAGGACGCGATGCCGTGCCTATGGTTGGCCTCCTTGCGGCTCACGCCGTCCAGTCGAGGATGACCTTGCCCGAGTCGCCCGAGCGGGCGGTCGCGAACGCCGCCTCGTGGTCGCGGAACCCGAACCGGTGGGTGATGGCGGGCTTGATGTCCAGGCCGGACTGGAGCATCACCGTCATCTTGTACCAGGTCTCGTACATCTCCCGGCCGTAGATGCCGCGGACCGTGAGCAGCTTGAACACGATCTCGTTCACGTCGAGGCTGATGTCCTGGGTGGGGATGCCCAGGATCGCGATGGACCCGCCGTGGGCCATGTTGTCCATCGCGGCGCGGATGGCGGCGGGCGCGCCCGACATCTCGAGCGCCACGTCGAAGCCCTCGACCATGCCCAGCTCGCGCTGGACGTCGGCGAGATCGCGCTCCCGCGGGTCCACGGCAATCGTGGCGCCCATGCGCACCGCGAGGTCGCGGCGGACGGGGTTGGGCTCCGACACCACGACGAACCGGGCGCCGGCGTGGCGGACGACGGCCGTCGCCATCAGCCCGATCGGGCCGGCGCCGGTGGTGGCCATCAGCCCGATCGGCCCGGCGCCGGTGATCAGGACGTCCTCGCCCAGGACGGGGAACGCGAGAGCGGTGTGGACCGCGTTGCCGAACGGGTCGAAGACCGCTGCCACGTCCTCGTCCACGCCCGGCCAGTGGTGCCAGATGTTGGTCATCGGGAGCGAGACGTACTGGGCGAAGCAGCCGTCGCGCCCCACGCCCAGGCCCACGGTGTAGGCGCAGAGGTGACGGCGGCCGGCCATGCAGTGGCGGCAGCGCCCGCACGTGACGTGGCCCTCGCCCGACACGACGTCC
>JAJYMP010000411.1:0-462 GCA_021786915.1 Chloroflexota bacterium | reverse complement strand
ACGTCCCCGGGCGCGAAGTCGTTGACGTTCGAGCCCACCTCGACGATCTCGCCCACGAACTCGTGCCCAGCGACGAGCGGCGGCTTGATCGTCTTCTGGGCCCAGGGGTCCCACGACTCGATGTGGAGGTCGGTGCCGCAGATGCCGGTCTTGTGGACGCGGATCAGGACGTCGTTGATGCCGATGACAGGGTCGGGGACCTCGGTCAGCGTGAGCCCGGGACCGGGCGCCGTCTTGACGAGGGCGAGCATGCGCGCCTCCAGTGGTGCTGGGGCCGGCGACTGGCCGGCTCCCTCGTGAGCCTCAGATTCCCTGTCGCGGGTCCTCGGACCAGTCGACGATGGCGTTCTCGACGCTGCCGACGCCCTCGACCTCGCAGCGCACGCGGTCGCCGGGGCGCAGGAACACCGGCGGGTCCCGGAACACGCCCACCCCCGCCGGCGTGCCGGTGATGATCAGGTC
>JAJYMP010000183.1 GCA_021786915.1 Chloroflexota bacterium | reverse complement strand
CGGCCTCGGCCTCGTGGCCGCCGCAGTCGCCTGGTGCCGCCGACGCTCGACAACACGCAGCCGCGGAGCTGGCCGTGCCTGAGTCGGCCCGGGGGTAGCCATCGATGCGAGCGCAGGGTAGCGACTCACGAGGCGCCCGGGTCGAGCCGTGGATTGGACCTGCCTTGTGCGCCGCGGTGGTGCTGGGTTGGGCGTGGGCACAGTTCACCCCGAAGCCGGACGGCCCCCAGACCTTCGCCCCGGACTGGCTCCCGCTCGCCGCCGCCGGGGTCGCCGCGGCGGCGATCATCCCCCTCGACGGTTCACCCCGGTGGGTGCGTGTGCAGCACGCCCTGCGCTGGGCCGGTCTCCTGCTGATGGTGTGGGCAGCGAATGGCCTGCCGTTCGACGTGCTCACCGCGGCGGGGCTCATCGGTCACCGAACGCCCACCGGTGCGATCGTCCTGTCCAGCGTCTACTGGCCGGGACTGGTGACTCGGGCGTTGGCTCTCGCCGCCGCGGTGGTGCTCGCGCGTCTCGCCCTGGCGCGAACGGCCGCCTCCACATCCACCCGCGCAGCTGCGTGGTACGGGTATGCCGCGTTCCTGCTCGCGCTGCCCTACCCGGTGCTCCGGACGCACTGGGCGCTGGGAGGGACGCTCGGGCTCCTGTGGCCCGGCGCGGCCGGCCGGGGCTGGGAACCGTTGCTGATTGCGATCCCGTGGGTGCTGGCGGCCGCTCTCTCGCTGCTCCTCGTATCGCCGCGGAGCTGGCTGCCGCGCCGGCTGCTGTTGGCCGCCGGCTGGTCCGCGACCACCATCGTCGCCATGATCGGGCCCGCGGCGCTGTGGGCGCTCATCAGCACGTCAGCCAGCGGCGCTGATCCTGGCTTGGAGGGCATGGCGCTCTGGGTCCCCAGTCTCTTCTACGGCAGCTGGTTCCTCTGGGCCATCGCCGCGGGTGCCGCCACCCGCTCCTATCAGTTGCGCAGTGCAGCTCCGGGGATGTTCTCGCCGATCTGACCGAGCTGCGGTGCGTGGAAGTCAGTACTGACGACGTCGGTCGGCACGGGACGCCTTCCTACCCGCCTCCAAGCCGCTCCACGACGAACTGCCCGAACCTCGTGTAGCCGGTTCCCTCGCGTGACAGCATCGGCGGCTCCGATCCGGAGTCCCACCAACAGGCGACCCAGCCGATCCCGCGTTCAGCCAGGAATGCCATGAGGCGATCCCCGAACGTCGCCCGGCTCCCGTTGAGGTAGTCCTGTGAGGGGCTCGGGTTCTCATCCATGAACCCCCACTCCGTGACGAGGACCGGGTATCGCGCCGCGATCCCGCCGAACAGGTGCGGCCAGTCGCTGCTCGTCCCCGGGTACGTATGTGCGGCATAGGCGATGTTGTCGTCGACAATGGGGGTGTCGGCGACCCATGAAACATCCGATGCGAAATCGACGCCGCCGACGATGACGAGCTGCGGCGCGCCCTCCGCACGGATCGTCTGCACCAACTCGGCGGCGATGGGCTGCCAGGTGTCGGCGGTGATCCCTGCTGGCTCGTTGAAGATCTCGAAGAGGGTGTGCGGGGTGGACCGGAAGTACCCCGCCATGGAGCGCCAGAAGCCCTCCGCGAGTGGCCCCGCGGGAGACTCCGTCATCGCCTGTCCCGCGCCGGTCTCCACGTTCCCGATCATGTGGAGGTCGATGATTGCGTACAGGCCGGCCTCGCCTGCCCACCGGACCGCGGGATCAAGGTAGTGGGCGACGTAGTCCGCATCCGTTCGCCAGGTTTCCGGATCGACCGGAAGGCGGACCACGTTCGCGCCGGTCTTCGCGATCGACCTGAACATCTCTGGCCCCAACCGTCCCTGGTCGGCCAGACGCTCCAGCGCAGGCACCATGACGCCCCGCAGCGTCACCACCGAGTCGGCCCGCACGAGGTCATGGCCATCGGTGACGAGTCGTACGGGGTAGGACGAACAGGATGTGCAGTCGAACTCGGTGCGCTGGACGACTGGCGTCCTGATCGTGAGGTGGCCGAACCCGAGGAGGGTGAGCCCGATCACGAGGAGCGCGAGCACGGCGACGAGGCTACCCGTGACGACAAGGACGGCCTTCACGACACGCTTCACGACACCTCCCGCGTCCCCGAGGGATCGTCGCGAGGGGTCGCCGAGCGGCTCAACTGAGGTCCGGCCGGATCGTGTGCGCGCCGATGGGGTCCGACGCGCCCGCACCCACCGCGGGCGCCGACGGGATGGCCCGGCGTTCTCATGCATGGATCGCATCGAGCGTGACGCGCCGCGCGTGGAGCCGCACGATGACGCGCGTCTCGCGTGCTTGTTGGTCCGCCGGGTAGATGAAGCCGTAGTAACGCGGATGGCCGGTGTACTTCCGGGTCAGCGCGTCGAGCTGCTCGAGCGCGCCGTCGGTGACGAGCTCCGCGTCGCCGCGGATCTGGAGGAAGCGCCCCGTATTGTCGGGGTCGACGACGAGCAGGCTGACCTTCGGGTTGGCCCGCATGTTGC
>JAJYMP010000437.1 GCA_021786915.1 Chloroflexota bacterium | reverse complement strand
ACGAGCGGGTGCTGGGCGTCCACGTCATCGGCGAGTCGGCGCCCGAGATCATCCATGAGGCCGCGATGGCAATGAAGTTCAAAGCCACGCTGTCCGACTTCGTCGATCTCGTCCACGTCTACCCGACGATGGCCGAGGCGCTCAAGATCGGCGCCCAGGCCTTCAGCCGCGACGTCTCCAAGCTGTCCTGTTGCGCGGAGTGAGCCCGATGAGCGACACCTTCGATCTCGTGATCATCGGCGCCGGCGAGGCCGGCCAGGCCGCCGCGTACGCGGCGCGCGACCGAAGTGCCAGTGTCGCCATCGTCGACCGGGAGCTCTTCGGCGGCTCGTGCCCGTACTGGGCCTGCATGCCGTCCAAGGCGCTCCTCCACGCCGCCGCGATCCATGCCCGGGGCGGCGACTTCCCGTGGCAGCGAGCCTCGGACTTCCGCGACTGGATGATCGTCCGCGAGCGGCCCCTTGACTGGCCCGACGACAGGGGCCACGTCAACGACCTCGAGGCCGCCGGTGGCGAGACGCAGCGCTCGGTACCTATGATCGGCCTGATGGATCTTCCCACGTTCGCCCGCTCGCTCGCGCTGTTCGTCCTGGCCGGGCTGCTCGAGATCGGCGGGGGCTACCTCGTTTGGCTGTGGCTGCGCGACGGACGGGGGATCGTCCTCGGCGCCATCGGAGGGCTGATCCTGTTCCTGTACGGCGTGATCCCGACGCTGCAGCCGTCGACGTTCGGGCGGACCTACGCGGCGTACGGCGGCTTCTTCATCGTCCTCAGCCTGCTGTGGGGTTGGTGGATCGACAAGCAGCAACTTGACCGCTGGGACGTGATCGGCGCCGCCATCGCCCTGGTCGGGGTGCTCATCATCTTCTACGCGCCGCGATCGGCGGCCTAGTTTCGTTGCCGGGGCACCGGATGCTCCTCGGCGTTGCTTCACCCTGTGTTCCACCGTCTTTCTCGACGGGCCGGCGGGCGTCGACCGGGACGGTCTCAGCCGTTTCCACACATCCTGAAGCTAGCTCCCCGCCAGCCGTCGAACCTACTACACAACATCATACACTGAAAACTACTTCACAGCGGACGGTATCGGCGCTAGGGTCTTCATAGGCGGCCAGGGCCACAGACGAGCGTCGTACCTCGCAAGGACCCGGCCGCCGCCATCGCCCAGGTCGGGCAGTGGAGGAGCCCGCCGGCACGGACTCCCGCGGCAGCAGCCGCGACCCACCCAGCGCCGGCGCCGGGATCCATAGCGGTCCGTGGCGACAGCCGCACCTTTCCAACCACACATAGACGCTGCTAATCGCGCTTCTCTCGATGCGCGATCGATGGCGAGGCGCGCCGACCGCTCAACCGAGCGGGCGGAGCTCCGGCCGGGCCTGAGACGACCGTTTCCGAGGACACCTCCTCGAACGATCCGAACGCCGGTCGGCGCTCCGCTCCTCGTGGGCGGTGGCGTGACCGGCTCGGACTCGTTCGGGCTCCTCGTCGACGGCCAGTCCTCGTCCCACCGGGCTTCGCTCGTTCGGGTGGCGGACCTACGTCCGCGCCGGAACGGAGGTGATGTCCAGGAAGGACGACTCTGAGCCGGCGGCGAGCGCGCCCGCCGGTGCTCAACCGCAGTTGCGCGTCGGACCCGGGCCGATCCTCACCGATCGATTCAGAGGCAGCGTGCCGCGACTGCCTTGCCTGCCCGGTTCCGCCTTTGTGAGCGGCACCCCGAACACGGAGGCACCAAGCCATGCAGGCAATGGAAGCAACGACACCAGCGACGAAGGTCATCTACGGCGTGAACGAGCTCGATCTCGATCTCGCTGGGAAGTCCATCCGCGGGATCTGGAAGGTCCTCGAGCAGGTCCTGAACATCCCGCGCGACGCCGCGGTGTCGGTCAACGGCGACCGGGTCCAGGACGACTACGTCGTCCGCCCGGGCGACGAGATCGAGTTCCAGAAGCAGGCGGGCGTGAAGGGCCTGGAGGCCTAGACGCCAGCCAGCGCGGATGCCCGGAGCCGGTGGACCCTCCCACCCGGTTCCGGGCTCCCGCAGAGAGGAGCCCGAACGCCATGCAATCGCGCACGTTCCTGCGCATCGAGGGCGACCTCGTGAGCCTGATCACGGAGGTCATCGACCGGGAGGTGACTCTTCCGGACCTCATGACCGAACTCACGACAGCTCAGGTCGCCATGACCCCTCGGCTGCCGACCGGCTGCCGCTTCTGGCTTCGCTCGGGGACGACCGACCGATCGGTCTTCGTCGTCGAGCAGCCCCCGTCGCGGCGGACGATCGAATACCACGCCAGCCGACGTCACGACAGCGAGCCGACCACCTATCGGCTCGCTGTGCCGTACGTGGTCTTCGTCGTCTGGACGATCGGCGAACAGGTCGAGGGACTAGCCACGTACTTCCGGGCGCAGCCGATCGCGTCGCTCGACGCGACGCTGCTCTGCTCGACCCTGCCGAACACGAACGACGACGGCGTCGTCTGTCTCGGGTCGGTCCGGGTCAGC
>JAJYMP010000733.1 GCA_021786915.1 Chloroflexota bacterium | reverse complement strand
CACCACGCGGTCCCAGCGCCACCCGCCCGACGCCCCACCGCCGATCCCCGAGCTCGCGGTCGTCGGGTGCGGAGTGCTCGTGGGGGCGCTGATCGCGCGGCGGGCCCGCCGGCAACGGCGTCTCGCCGCCTTCGTCCGGGCGGAGCGGGCCGCCACTCCCGTCCCCACCGACGGCGCCGCCGGCCTCGCAGCAGCCCTGGACGGGCTCGAACGGGCACCGGTGCTCGAGTGGCTGGAGGTCGCCGCGCGGCACCTCGGCCTGGCGCTCACGACACCCGACCGTCCCGCTGACCTGCCCGCGGCCCAGCTCGTGCGCGCCGGGGCCGACGGCGTCGAGGTACGCCTCGCCGGGCCTTCGACCTGGTGCCCGCCGGGCTGGACGGCCCCGACCGCGACGTCCTGGCTCCTCCTGCCGTCGGCGGATCTCGCCGCGTTGCGCGACGAGGCGCGGGACCACGCTCCCTGGTGCCCCCTGCTCGTGCCGCTCGGCGACAACGCCGACGGCACCTGGCTGCTGGCCCTTCGTGCCGGCACCTGCCTGCCGGTGCTCGGTGTCACAGCCGGGTCCCTCGTACGGGCGATGCGCACCTCGATGGAGTGCTGGACATGGCGGGACGGGATCCTGGCCACGACGGACCCGGCCCTCGTCGCGCAGTCGGCTCCGGGTGCGCCGCCATCCGACGGTGCGCGCGGCACCGTCCCGGGCACGCCGGCCGACGAGCCGGCCGACGTGCCCGTCCTCTTCTTCGGGGACCCCGCGAGCCTCACGGCGCCCCAGCGCGAGCGCTGCGCGGTCGTCACGACGCAACCGGTCGCAGGCGACCTCACCGTGGTCGTCGACGCCACCGCTGCGTCGGTGCACCCGCTCGGCGTGACGGTCCGCCCACACCGCTTGGACGCCGACGCTGAGGGGGCGGCGGACGAGCTGCTTGGCGGCGTGCCGCCACCGGAGCCCGGGCGCGGGGTCGCCGGCGAGGACCCACCGGCGACGATCGGCCGACACCCTGCGCTGCTCGACGTGCGCGGTCGCGGCGCCGCGACGAAGCCCGTACGCGACCGACGGGCGGGGCACCCGGTGCACGGCAGGCCACGCCGCGTCGACGTCTCCGGCGAGCTCGTGGAGGGACGGGCAGAGGTCCGGGTCCTGACTGCGGTGCCACGCATCGGCGGGCTGAGCGCCACGCTCCCCCCCAAGCTCGCGAGGCGCTCGGTCGAGCTGGTCGCCTACCTGGCGCTCCACCGCCCGCAGCCGGTCACCGGCGACCGGCTGCGCACCAGGGTCCTCGGCTCGGGCGACAACGACGCCGCCGCCAAGACGCTGTTCAACGTCGCGGGGGCGGCGCGCCGTTCGCTCGGGCGCGACCCGTCGGGCGAGCCGCTCTTCCCGGCCGCGACGCGCGCTGGCCACTACCGCCTGTCGCCCCTCGTGACCGTGGACGCGGCACGTCTGGCGGGGCTCGTGGAGGCCGGGATGGCCGCCGCGGACCCCGAGGAGTCGATGGCGCTCCTCCGGGCAGGGCTCGGCCTCGTCGAGAGCGAGCCCCTCTCCGGCGTCCTCACGGGCTACGGCTGGTGGCGCGCCGAGGGTCACGAGCGACGGATCGCCGACGCCGCGGTCGACGGCGGGTGCCATCTCGTCCGGCTCGCGATCGGCGCCGGGCACGTCGACCTGGCGCGCTGGGCGATCGAGCAGGCCCGCAAGGCCGAGCCCTACAGCGAGGCCCTCACGCGCGCGGCGATGGAGCTGGCCGCCGCCACCGGCGACGCCAGGCGGCTGCACCTCGAGTGGCTCGAGTGCCTGCGCCAGGTCGACGAGCTCGACCCGGGCGGCGTCCCATCGGACGTCACCGAGCGGCTCTACGTCCGGTTGCGCCAGGAGGTGTCCCGCGGGAACGGCGCCTCGCTCCGAGCATGAGCGCCCTCAGGCGAGCTTCGCGGCGATCGACGAGGCGCCGCGCAGTACGGTCCCGTCCGCGCCGGCGCTGCTGTAGTGATGGGACGGCCGGTGCCGGGCTTCGGCGAGCATGTCGGCGATCAGCCTCGCGAACGGTACGGGCGGGTCGATCCACAGGTAGCGCGAGAGCGACCCCGGGATCGTGTTGACCTCGTTGACGAACAGCTCGGCACCGTCCGACAGGAAGTCGACGCGCGTGACCCCGCGCACCGACGCGATCGACGCGACCGACGTCGCTGCGGCGCGGAGCGCCGACTCGAGGCGCGGGTCGATCCTGGCCGGAAGCTCCCGCGGTGCGCCCGCCATGCCCTCCCCCCCGGCGTACTTGTCGGCGTAGCCGAGGATCTCCGGCTCCCCCGCGGCTCCGCCGGCGCGCGGGGTGCGGAGCGGCTTCTCGACGGCGGAGAGCGTGAGGTGCGGCCACGTGCGGACCGCGATCTGCAGGTCGTACAGGTCGCCCCTGTACGGCTCGATCACCGCGCCGGCACCGAGGTGGCGGTTCGACACCAGGCGGTGCCTGGCGGTCGAGAGGTCCTCGACGACGTCGATGCCGATG
>JAJYMP010000670.1 GCA_021786915.1 Chloroflexota bacterium | reverse complement strand
GAGCTCGCGCTGGCACGCAGCTGGGTGGAGGAGGCCATCGCCTCGTCCACCGCCCCCTCCCGGAACGCCCGGATCATGCGCCCGAAGGCCGCCCCGGCCCAATGAGCGGCCACGCTGATCACGCCGGCACCCCCCACGGAGAGGATCGGCAGGGTCAGCGCATCGTCCCCGCTATAGACGTCGAAGCCCTCCGGGCATGCCGCCGCCACCCGGCACGCAGGGCGCCAAACGACAGCACCAGAGCATCCGCGCGCACGAATTCCTGGGCGAGCAGGAGCACCCCGTCATCCCGGCCGGGCAGGCCGTCGCACGCCCGCCGGCAAGCGCTGCGGCGCGCATTATCCGCCGCCCGGAGGGCTGACCCGCCATGACCGAGCCCCAGCCCGTGCGCGTGACCGACCCTGGCAGCGTGCTGTCGATCGTCCCCCTGATCCTCGGCTACCAGCCCGCCGAGGGCGACCTAGTTCTCCTCGGCCTCGGCGAGCGGGGCCGCCTGGTAATGGCCATGCGCGTCGATGCCGCCCACGTGGACCGCGAGGCAGCCGGGCAGCTGCGCGGGATCATGCGCAACGCGCAGCGCAGCGGCGCCCGGTCCGCGATTCTCGTCGGCTACGGCAAGGGCGAGGCCATCACGCCCGCCATCGACGCCGCCGTCCCGGCCGCCGGTGATCTGCTGATCGCGGACGCGCTGCGAGTCGAGGGCAACCGCTACTGGAGCTACCACTGCACCAACCTGGAATGCTGCCCCGCCGAGGGCCGCGAGTTCGGCGCCGAGACCGCGGCGACAACCGCGCTGCGCACACACGGGCTGACCGCCGAACCGTCACGCGAGGCTCTCGCCGCCCGGATCGCCGCGCCGCAGGGCGAGCGCGCCGAAGCTGCCCGGCAGGCCTGGGAGCGCGCCCTCCGCGCGCCGCTCAGCGTGGACAGCGGACGGCGGGCCGTCCAGGAGGCGCTGACCGGATGCCGCGCGGGCAAGACACTGGACAACGACGACGCCGCGCGGCTGGCCGCCGCGATGCGCATGCTGCCGGTCCGCGACGACGCATGGGCGCGGATGACACCCGAGCACGCCGACGAGCACCTAGCGCTGTGGACCGACGTGGTGCGCCGCGTCCCGGACGCCGGCCTTGCCGGCCCGGCCACCCTGCTGGCCTGGTGCGCCTGGCAGAAAGGCAACGGCGCGCTCGCCAACATGGCGATCGACCGGGCGCTAGAGGCAACACCCGAATACTCGATGGCCACACTCGTGCGCCATGCACTATCCGCCGGGCTGCCTCCCACGGCCGCCGTGCCACCCATGACCCCGGCCGAAGTCGCCGACTCCTACCGCGCCCAGGCCCGGCACCAACCCGAGATCGAACACCCGGAACTAGAAGCTGGCTGAGGAGGACCGCTGATGAGCGACGACCCGCGCACCCCCGCAGACCTCCCGAGCGCAAGGCCTGGCCACTCGCGCAGGGCCAGACGGGCCTGCCTGCCGACGGGTGCCGGAGCATACGGGTCACGAACCGAAGCGCGCCACCTACGCCCCAATGCTCAATGCCCGGCACCTCTCGACAGCACAAGGCATACATTCTGGCCGCCGACACGCGAGAGGAGGTGAGCGTCGTGGCAGCGGACGCCATGGCACCTGACGGTACTGGCGGCTCTGAACTCGCTGGACTGCTGCTGACGGTCGAGGAGGCGGCCAAGCGCCTCCGGCTCGGTCGCACGCTTGTCTACAGGCTGATTGCCTCAGGCGAGCTGGAGTCGGTCAAGGTGGGACGACTGCGCCGGGTGCCTGCCGAGTGCCTGCCCGAGTACATTGCGGCGCTGCGCGCCGCGCACCCCCAGGACGCCACCCATGGCAGCAGCGCCGCCTGACCAAGGCGAGCCGCGGCCGCGGCGGACCCGAACCGCGAATTTCCGGTCGACGATCTACCAGGACAAACACGGCCGGTGGGTCGGTCGCGTCACGATGGGCACTCGAGACAATGGCCGGGCAGATCGGCGGCACGTGCGCGGCGCCACCCGCGCTGAGGTTGCGCTCAAGGTTCGGAAGCTGGAACGCGAACGCGACTCCGGCACGGCACGGCCAGCGGGCCAGCGCTGGACCGTGGCCGGATGGCTGGAGTACTGGATCGCCAACGTCGCCGCGCCACCGCACGTCGCGGACAACACCCATTCCGGCTACCTGGTAGACGTTAACAGGCACCTGATTCCCGGTCTTGGCGCGCATCGCCTGGAGAAGCTCGCGCCCGAGCACGTCGAGCGGCTGTACGCGAAGCTCCAGCTGAGCGGCATGTCGCCGGGTGGAGTGCATCACGTGCACCGGACGCTGCGGGCCGCGCTCAACGAGGCCGTTCGCAGGACCTACCTGTCCCGCAACCCGGTACTCCTGGCGAAGGCACCGAAGCTCACCGAGCTCGAGGTCGAGCCCTACGGCGTCGAGGAAATCCAGCGCTTGCTGGACACGGCCAGCCAGTGGCGCAACAGCGCCCGGTGGGCGGTGGCCCTCGCGCTAGGCCTC
>JAJYMP010000232.1 GCA_021786915.1 Chloroflexota bacterium | reverse complement strand
GCGCCTTTCTCCTGGTCTCGCATGCGCAATTGCAGGCAACGTTCGCACGACCGCCCGCCCAGCGGCAGGTCGTCGGCCGTGGGGGCATCGGCGTCCGCCCAGTGCCCGCAGCGGGTCCAGTGGTCGAGCACGTCCGGAGCGGCGTCCGGCTCGGGCACATCGATGTGCCACGACAGGTGCTTCTCGTCGCGCAGCTTGACCCAGGTGGTGGTGTCCACGGTCACGTCACCGGGCTGGTATCGACGGGCGGCGCGGTGTCCCCACCGAAGGAGTTGCGCAGGGAGGCGATCGTTTCGACGACGTAGGCCGTCAGGGCCACAAGGGCGAGGCCGGACGCGGTGTCGATCGCCGGCACGCCGAGATCCGGGATGCCGCGCCCGAGGACGGCAAGGCCGAAGATGGGGAAGACCCGGCGCAGGACATGGGACTGCACCCAGACGGCGACGGCCCCGAGGCTGAACGTGTGCCCGACGACGGCCAGCACCATCGAGCCGCCGACGTCGAGCAGGGCCACGAGGGTGAGCAGGCCGAAGACTTGCCGGAGCGTGAGAGCGGTGAGATCGATATCCATGGTGGTCTAGACCTCGGTGACGTAGTCGGCGTGTCCCGTGATCTGGAGCGTCACGGTCGCGCTGTTGGACGTGGGCGGTTGCGGGCCATCCTCCAGCGCCACGGCCGAGGCCGCGACGTAGAGGACGGTGGGGCGCTTGACCCCGTCGGGGTACGGCAGGGCCGTCTCGACGAGGACCGCGCGGTGGCTGGCGACCACGCCCACGAACGGGTAGCCGTAGCCGGCCTTGGCCGTGGCGAGGCGCTTGCCGCCGGGCGTGTCGAGCAGCGGCGTGTCGGTCGTGATCCGGGCGATCCTCCGGCTCTGGAGGTCATTGCCGGTGGCGTTGATCATCTCGGAGCCTCCCCGGGCGGCGAAGCGATCCAGGGCGGCGCGGTCACCCTGGAAGTAGTCGAGGTCGAGCGGGCTGCCGCGGTACTGCCAGAACGCCCAGATGCGATCGGGCGGCATCGCGCCCCACCTGGCAACCCAGTTCCAGTCCTGCCCGAGCGCCGGAAACGACGAGTCGGAGTGATAGAGGCCGATCTCGCGGCCCGCGGACTGGACCCGGGCGATGAACGCCCGCGCCTGAGCCGCGGTCATGCGCGGCTTGCCGGACTCCTTCTCCAGGTCGAGCGCGAGGAGGTCGGCCTCGCCCGCGATCGCGAGGAAGGCGTCGGCCTGCTCGCGCCCGTCACCGTAGATCCCGAAGGCATAGGCACCGAGCACGGCTCCGGCGCGGCGGACCTCGGCAGCGTGAGACCGCCAGCGGGAATCCTCGCGGGTCCCGTAGGACGCCCGGACGAACACGAAGTCGCGCCCGACGAGGTTGGGCATGTGGGCGTTGGCGTAGGACACGTCGATGCCGCGGGCCCAGTCGTCCTGCCCGCTCATCACTTGCCACCTCCCGTGCCGTCGAGCGCCCAGGTCCGCAGGACGTGGCGGGCGCAACCAGAGCAGGTCATCGGATCACGGTTCCGGTGAACGTGCCAGCGGCGCCAGATTGGACGTTGATCGCGTTCCCTGCCGGCCAGCCCTCGAAGACGTTCCCGTCGCCATGCGCCGAACATCCCGTGACGACGGTCAAGCCGACCTCGTTATACGGCGGCGTGGTCATCACGTCACGTCGCGGCGTGGGTTCGGAGCACAAGCTCCGGCTGATCTCGCAATCGATGGCCGGGCCGAGGTTGGAGCTCGTGATGAAGATCGCCCGATTGCACCGCCGGACAATGCAGTCGAGGAACTGCACGCGCAGTCCACCGTGGGTGTCGAGCCCGTGCCAATCGGGCACGTCCTCCACGATGGCACGGAGGACCATCACGTCCGACGAGCGGCGGATGCCGCGATCGGTCACGGCAATCCCGTAGGCGTTCATGTTCGCGTTCTGGCGGCCGGCGTCGACGCGGTAGACGCGGCAATCCTCGATCCGCACTCGCAGCGAGTCGCTCACCAGGATCCCCGCGTACCGCACGTTACTGACCGTACAATCGCGCAGGGTCACGTCCTGCGCGTTGGCGACCTCGATCCCGATCGCAGAGGCGTTCGTGGACACTCGCCCGTCGATCTGCGCTCCGATCAGGGTGAGCGGCTTGGCAATCTTGATCAGCTCGCGATAGACGGGGCCGCCAGTCACGTCAACGGTGCTGCCCGCCGGTGCGGCATCGATCGTTGCCTGGAGGCTCGCGGGATAGGAGCTCGGCGGCGCCGCCGGCGGCGTAGCCTCGAGCGCGGCGAGGCGAGCCGCAAGGTCGTCCATCCGGGCGTCGAGGCGGGCGATCGCGGCCTCCACTTCCGCGAGGTCGTGACTGTGTCCAGCGGTGGCGGTCGTCGCCCTGCCGGCGACGGTGTGCTTGTGGGTCGTCTGCCACGCGGTCTTCATTTGCCGTCCCCCGGCCGGATCAGGTCCGGCAGGTCCACCGCGAGCAGCCCGGCGATGAGGGTCGCCAGCACGCCGAGCGTCAC
>JAJYMP010000062.1 GCA_021786915.1 Chloroflexota bacterium | reverse complement strand
CGAAGACCTCGGTGATCCGCCCGCGGGGGATTCCGCCCACGCCGAGCGCGAGGTCCAGCGCGATCGACCCGGTGGGGATGGCGTCCACCTGCTGGCGCTCGCGGGAGCCGAGCCGCATGATCGACCCGCGGCCGAACTGCTTCTCGATGGCGAGGATCGCGGCGTCGACGGCCTTCGTCCGTTCTGCGCTGGCACGGTCCGCCGCGCCGTCCCCGTTTCTTGCTGCTCCGGTCGCCTGACCGGCTCCCGTGATGGCCATGCTCTCCTCTCCCGTCCGGGTCCTCGGACGGGCCTCAGGCCTCCTCCGATTCCTCCTCGTCACGCGGCTTGCGTCGCGGCTTGATCACCTCCACGTTCTGCGGTGGAGCGTCGAGGAGCGGCTGGATCCGGCCCTTGGACACCGATTCCTTGGGCTTCTTCTTGGCTTCGCGGTGAGGGCGGTTCTTGGTTCCCATGCCTCGCCTCCGCGGGGCACCGTCAGCCTAGGCGATGCCCCTCGACTGTCACTTCACTGCAGGTTCGTGACAGCTTACCTGTCACGCCGCCCGGTGGCGTGGAGATCATCCGGGACGCGACGCGCCGCCTCCTCGCGCCGGAACTGGTGGAACGTCCCGGCCTCGATCGACTGCCGCAGACGCGCCATGAAGTCTAGGGTGAAGGTCAGGTTGTGACAAGTTGCGAGCCGGTACGCGAGGAGCTCCTCAGCCCGGAAGAGGTGGGCCAGGTAGGCCCGCGAGAACGACCGGCAGAGGCGGCACGGGCAGCCCTCGAGCACGGGATGGGGATCGTCCAGGAAGCGCGCGTTGCGGATGTTGATGCGCCCGCCTGGGACCCAGAGGGTGCCGTTGCGTGCGACGCGGGCCGGCAGCACGGAGTCGAAGAGGTCGATCCCGGCGTCGACCGCGTCGAGCATGTCCAGCGGCGACCCCAGGCCCATCAGGTAGCGCGGCCGAGCGTCATCGGCGAGGAGCGGCACCGCGACGTCCAGCGCCGCCCGCCGCTGCCCGGGCGTCTCGTCGCCGGCGAGCCCGCCGATGCAGATGCCGTCGAACGGCAGCGCGGCGATGGCACGCGTGGACTCGGCGCGGAGGTCCGGCTCGAGCCCGCCCTGCACGATGCCGAAGAGCGCCTGGTCCGGCCTCCGGTGCGCCTCCAGCGAGCGCTCGGCCCAGGCGTGCGTGCGCGCCATCGCGTCCTCCACCATCGCACGCGCCGAGGCGTGCGGAGGGACCGGATGGTCGAGCGCCACGGCGACGTCGGCACCGAGCGCCTCCTGGACGGCGATCGAGTGCTCGGGGGTGAACCGGTGGGTCGAGCCGTCCAGGTGCGAGCGGAAGGTCACGCCGTCGTCGTCGATCTCCCGGAGGTCCGCGAGGCTGACCACCTGGAAACCGCCGCTGTCGGTCAGGATCGGCCGGTCCCAGGCCATGAAGGCGTGCAGCCCTCCCAGTCGGGCGATCCGCTCGTGCCCGGGGCGCAGGTAGAGGTGGTACGTGTTGGCCAGGATCATGGCCGCACCGACCTCATGCAGATCATCCGGGTCGAGCGCCTTCACCGTCGCGTTCGTGCCGACCGGCATGAAGGTGGGCGTCTCGACGGTGCCGTGCGGGAGCGTCAGGCGTCCCCTTCGCGCCCGGGTCGCGGGGTCGGTGGGCGTCGAGAGGGCCTCGAACCGGAGCGGCCGGCCGGGCGGGGCCCAGGTCGAGGGGGTTGGAGCCGGGCCAACGGCAGCCGGCCCCGGATCCGACGGGCCGCTCCGCCGCGCCGGACCGCGGTCCAGGTCGCTCACCCCGTGATCTCGGCCCGTTCGAGGACGACCGCGGACACGAGCGCCGACGCGGCCAGATAGGCGAGCACCAGCAGCAGGGCCAGCGCCTGGTCGATCGTGTATCGGCTGGCCTGCTCGCCGGCCGCCAGGACCGATGCCGGGTCGCGCAGCAGCGACCCGACCACGCTGAATGGGAGGTAGCGGACCCATTCCGGCCAGAAGCTGACGGCGAACGACTCGACGAAGTAGATCCCGACGCCCACGCCGAGCCCCGCCAGCTGGCTCCGCGCGAGGGTGGCGATGGCGAACCCGATGGCCGCCTGCTCGGAAAGGCCCAGCCAGCCCCGGGTGAGCAACCACGGCAGGGCCTGCAGGGCGGGGCTGTCGCCCATGCCGGCGATCCCGAGGCCGGCCAGCGAGGCGGCCACCGCAACCGCAGCGACGCCGACCAGGAAGGCGAGCAGCGAGGCGGGCACCAGCAGGATCAGGACGGCCGCGAGCTTCGCGAGGATGTACCGGCTGCGGCTCTCGCCCCGCGCCACCGCCACCCTGACCATGCCCCACGCCCAGTCGGACCCGGCCGCCGCGGCGCCGTAGGCGATCGCGAAGAGGCCGCCGATGCTGGCGATGAAGGAGACCACGGCGCCGTACGCGCCGGGGAACTGCAGCAGCGAACGGATGGCGGCCTGGGCCTCGGGCCCGCCGCCCTGGCCCGAGGGCACCTGCCCCACCGTCCGGTAACTCG
>JAJYMP010000487.1 GCA_021786915.1 Chloroflexota bacterium | reverse complement strand
GCCGACGGCGATCACGAGCGCGACCGTCGCCCAGCAGGCGCCACTGTGGCCCGAGCAGCCCGGCCAGGAATGGAGCCGTCAGCCGGTCTGGTATCAGCCGCCCGACGCGACCGAGGCGGTCTATCCAATCCTGCCGCCCCCGCCGTTCGACCCGGCGACCGGCTTCCCGTGGCTGCTCTACGACGAGATGCCGGCGCGACGCGACTTCAGCCCTGACATGATCGAGGCGCAGTTCGCGGGGCCGCTCACCTCGTGGCTGTTCACGGTCTCGGCACCGGCGGGGAGAACGGCGACCCCGGCGGTCCTGATCGACGCCACGAACGGGGCAGTCTATCTGTCGATCGGCGGGAACCTGATCGTGCCGGCCTAGTGGCGCAGGATGATCTCGAACACCGGCGCCTGACTGACGCTGCCGCCGTAGGCGATGACGACCCGCCCCGACTTCGGGACCTCCCAGACGACCCATCCAGTCACCGACTTGCCCTTGGGGAGTGTGCCGGCCGAGAGTTCCGGCGCAGGACCGGAGACGAGGTAGGCGAACTCGCTGATCGCCTCGTCGTTCACGAACAGCTGCCAGTCCCACGGGTTGTAGTCGGCTCCGCTCATGACCGCCTTGTAGCGCACCTGGACGGCCGCGTACACGTGGCCCTTCCGTGGCGCATCCCGCATGTAGCCGCTGCCGTAGCCTGTCGCGAATTTCACCTGCAGGACGGTGACATCGAGACAGTCTTCACCGCCGCAGGTGATCCTGATCGGATCGCCGACTCGCCAGGTGATCGTCGCCTCATCGGCAGGAGTCGCCTCGGGAGTGTCGATCGTGCTGTCGCTGGTCGTCGCCGGCGCGGCGGTGGCCACTGGTCCCGTCGCCGTCTTGGTCGCGCAGCCCGCGACCACGATCGCCAGCGTGATCAGCGTCAGTCGCCGCATCGTCTGCCCTCCCGTTGAGTCCACGCTAACCGCTCCCCGCCACGCTAGCTGTCACGCCAGCGCCCGATGCTGGCCGCGCCAGCGCCCCGGGCGCGATGACGGGGCGATCGGGGAGGTCCGCGATGTCCGAGCCCACGCGTCCTGTCGATCCGGCGGTCATTGCTGTTCTCTGGCGCCTGCGCGAGACGGTGGCAGAGGCGACGGCGCAGGCCCTGATGGAGCTTCGGCTGCTCGGGGTCGACGAGCCCGACGCTTGCCCTCCTCGAGCCCTTCGAGCACGACCTGCCCGACGATGTACTCGGAAGCGGGGCTCGGCGGGATCGGCGGCAGATCGGCGAAGAGCCTCGGATCGACCTTGAGCGCGGCACACAGCGGCCCAAGCCAGATCATCGAGGGCACCTGATCGCCCGCTTCCCATCTGTTGACGGTTCCGCGACTCACTCCGATTAGGTCTGCAAGCTTCGGCACGGTCAGCCTCTGACGTAGGCGCACGTCCCGCAACCAGTACGCCAGGCGCACCACGCGCTCCTTCTCGCTCAGCATGAGACGAAGGCTAGGAGCGGTCGGGATGATCCGGGCAGTCTCAGGCGCGACGATGGCTCGCATGCGGCTCCACAGTTCGTTGTTGACACGCTGGCGCGAGTACGCTACATTGTCGCGCAATGGAAACGCATGTAGAGCATCGACCGTTCATCAGCGGCCCGGAACTCCGCGAAGAGCGTGAGGCGGCTGAGCTGACGCAGGCCGAGCTGGCCGCCGCGATGGGGGTCCATCGAACGACCGTCGCGGTCGGCGAGGCCCGCGCCAAGGTTCGCCCGAGCTTCGCTCGACGCTACCGAGAGGCGATCGCGAAGCTCATGGCCGGAAGGGCGGCCTGACGTGGCGATCCCGGCCCGCACGATGGCCCGGCTCACCGTCCTGCCCGGCGGCCGCTCGCTCGTGACCGCGCGGCTCGACGAGATCGAGGAGGGCTGGATCGAGGTCCAGGCGATCGCCGGCGAGTACGAGCGGTTCGCCGCGTCCGTCCTCGCGGCCGCGCGTCGGATCGAACTGGCGATCGCCGCCGAGCAGCCAGGGATCGCCGGCCAGCTCGCCCACGATCTCGAGCTCGCCGCGCCGATCCACGGCCAGCGTGCCCGCAAGGCGACGCTCGATGCGCAGCTCGCGCTCGATCGGATCCATCCGGAGCCGGTGGCATGACCCCCGAGACGGCGGCCCTGCTCCAAGCCGGCAAGCTCTCGCAGACCTGCCCGTGCGGGATCACTGAGGCGGCCGGCAGCTACTGCACGCGCTGCCTGCACCCGATGGGCGAGGCGGACTGGTACCAGGCCGAGGCATCGGAGGCGCAGCGCGCTGCCCTGGCCAGATCACGGTCGCGCGGATTTGGCCAGGCAGGACGCCCGGAAGCCGCCGCTCCTGAGTCTGTGCCCACCCAGCCCGGATTGGGGCTGTGACGATGCCCGTCGACATCCTGACCGTCTTCGACGCCCTGCTGTGGGGCCTGCTCCGGATCGCGATGGCGGCCGGGCTCGTGGCCGGCCTGGTCTACCTCGTCGCCGCGATCAGCGCCGACATCATCCGCTGGCGGGCCC
>JAJYMP010000028.1 GCA_021786915.1 Chloroflexota bacterium | reverse complement strand
GACCCCGGGCGCGGCGAGCCCGCGCAGCGGCCGCTCGACCTGGTCCCGCCGGCGGCGGCCGACCATCAGCCACAGCAGCGACGGCTGGAACAGGTGCTGGCGCTCGCGCTCGATGAGGACCACCCGGTCGGCCGGGTCGAGCCGCCGCCGGAGCTCGTTCGCCGTGACGAGCCCGCCGACGCCGCCGCCGAGGACGAGGACCGTGCGTGCCGCCATGTGGGTTCTCCTGGTGTGTGGCGGCGCAGGCGCCGCCCAGCCGACATCATGCAGCAACCGCCGGACGAGGAGCCGTGCCCGTCAGGCCCGTTCGACGGTCGTCTCGAACGGCACGGCGTGCTGGACCGTGAAGGCGAAGGGGCACTTCACCCGGGCCGCGTCCCGCCAGCGGGCGAGGGCCTCGTCGTCGGCGTCAGCCTCCACGGTCACGGTGACCGCGACGCGCTCCACGAGCGGCGCATCCCCGAGGTCGTAGACCCGCGCGACGTTCGCGTCGAGCTCGGCCGACACCGCGAGCCGCCGAATCTCCGCCCCCTCCATCGCCGCGATGGTGACCACCGTGGCGGCATAGCAGGCGCCGAGGCCCGCGAGGAGGTACTGGAGCGGGTCGGGCGCCGTGCCGCCGCCGCCGAACCCTGGAGCGATGTCGACGCGCGCGGTCGTTGACGCGCCGCCATGGGCGATGACGGCCTGGTACGCCGGCCGGCCCTCCTCGAAGCTCCACTCGCCGTCGACCCGCTTGTGCAGGCGCAGGACGGACGGGTCGTCAGCCGCACGCGCGAGGACGCCGCCGAGGACCCCGAGATCGATGTTGTTGCGCTTCACCTTGATGCTCCTTGCTGCTGCCGCTTCGCGGTCGGCTCGACGGCGGGTGTCAGAAGGTCACGACCTTGTCGGCCCAGGTCGTCCACTCCGTGAGCTCGGCGAGCGTCGAGCGGCGCGCCGGCGTGGCGAGCGCGTCGTCGGCCATGCCCCGGGCGTCCAGGCACGTGCCGCAGCAGCCGACGAGGACGCCCCTGGGCTCGAGGCCCTTGAGCATCCGCTCGAGGTTGTAGTAGCCGTCGGGGGTCTTCTGGGGCGTCTTCGCGCAGGTGACCGCGTCCCCCATGAGGAAGACGCGGACCTCCTGGCCCTCCGCCTTGGCCAGGGAGAGGGCGAGCCGCAGGGCGTTGTACGACCGCTCGTTGCCGTAGGCCGGCTCGTTGAGGATGAACAGGGTCTTCACGGGTGCGCGTCTCCGTCTCTGGGTCGCGGGTGGGACGAGCCGCTAGTCAAGTGGTCAAACGAGTAGTAGAGTAGCAGCATGGACGACGCGGCGACAGTCGGGACCCGGGCCGCCAAGAACGAGCTCCACGACGCCTTCGCCCAGGTCGGCAAGGCGCTCTCCAACGGCCACCGCATCGAGCTGCTCGACCTCCTTGCGCAGGGCGAGCGGTCCGTCGAGGTGCTCGCGACCCGGGCGGATATCTCGCTCGCGCTCGCGTCCGCGCACCTCCAGGCCCTTCGGCGGGCCGGCCTCGTCGCGGCGCGCCGGGACGGGAACAGGATCCTCTACCGCCTCGCCGACGACGACGTCTACGGGCTCCTCGCCTCCCTGCGCGCCGTGGCCTCCCGCCTCGGCGAGGCCGAGCGGGCCGCCGCCCGCTTCCTCGGCTCCCCGAACGAGGCGGTGAGCCGGTCGGAGCTCCTCGGGCGCGTGCGCGCCGGCGACGCCGTTGTGGTCGACCTGCGCCCCGCCGACGAGTTCGAGGCCGGGCACATCGCCGGCGCCCTCTCGGTCCCGCTGCCCGAGCTCGAGACACGCCTGGCCGACCTGCCTGCCGACGTGGAGGTCGTCGCCTACTGCCGCGGCCCCTACTGCGCCATGAGCCCCCAGGCGGTCGCGCTCCTCGAGCGCGCGGGCCGGCGGGCTCGGCGCCTCGAGGACGGCTACCCCGAGTGGCGCCTGGCCGGGCTGCCGGTCGAGGCCGGGAGCGGGCGGTGACCCCCGTCTACCTCGACTACAACGCGAGCACGCCGATCGACCCGCGCGTCGCGGACGTCATGCGGCCGCTGCTCGACGGCCCCCACGCCAACCCGTCCGCGCTGCACGCGGGCGGCCGCGAGGCGCGGGCCGTCATCGACCGCGCCCGCGCCCAGGTCGCCGCGCTGCTCGGCGCCTTCCCCGACGAGGTCGTGTTCACCAGCGGCGGCAGCGAGGCCAACAACGCGGCGCTCCTCGGGGCGTGGTTCGCGCGGCCCGAAGGCACGGACCACATGGTCACGACGACGGTCGAGCACCCGGCGGTCCTCGAGCCCGCCCGGTTCCTCGAGCGCCTCGGGGCGCGCGTGACGCTCGTCCCGGTCGACGGCACGGGGCGCGTGGACCCCGACGAGGTGCGGCGCGCCATCACGCCGCGGACGTTCCTCGTCTCGGTGATGCACGCGAACAACGAGGTCGGCACCATCCAGCCGATCGCGGAGATCGCGGCCGCCACCCGCGGGGCGGGCGTGCCGCTCCACACCGACGCCGCCCAGAGCGTGGG
>JAJYMP010000681.1 GCA_021786915.1 Chloroflexota bacterium | reverse complement strand
ACGACCCGGTGCGGCTCGCGCACCTGGCGCCGGGCGGGCGGCGGACTGCCGAACGCGCCGCGGCGGATGCCGCCCTCGTGGTGGCTGTCGCCCTGGAGGCGGCACAGCAAGGCCCCGGGGTCCGGATCGAGATTGACCCGGCGCGCCTCCCCGTGTGGGCCGACGGGATGAACATCACGACGGCTGCCCGGAGCCGCTGGCCCGCGCGGTTGACCTTCTGGCCACGCCGCGAGATCGCCGACGAGGTGGCAGAGCGGCTCGCTGAGATCGCCGAGGACAAGGGGCGCCAGCTGGCCGGCTGGGGGCTAGGCATCATCGCGATCCCGCCGCGTGCGTTGACCGACAAGGCCACGGAAATCGCAGCGGGCATCGCGGCGCGCGATGCTTGGCCTTTCTGGCGCGTCTATCTTCTCGACGCGAGCCGTGCCCATCTCGTTTGGTCGCGGGACGCTGATGAACCGCCGCCGCAAGCCGGCTGACAGCCTCCCGGCTGCGGTCCCGTCAGCCCCCCTCCGCAAACAGAGTCGCTTGGTCTACGGGAGCTGTCACCTTCGCCGCCCGCTGGATCGGCGCCGAGACGAGCGGCGGCAGCTGCGGCCGCAGGCCGCGCTCGAGCAGATCCGCGACTGACAGGATCTGGATCCGCGGGTAGTCGCGGTCCGACACGTCGGAGTGGTACGTCCCGGCGATCGTCGCCTCGTGCTGCATCGGCTTCGTCGGCTCGTCGAGGGTGACGAGGATCCCGATCGCCGCGCCTTCCCGCTCGCAGACGGCCTTGAGCAGATCTCGGTCCGTCGTTAGGAGGACCGACGGTTCGAGGAGCACTGCGAGCTTTGCAGTATCCGTGTCGGTCGGATCCCTGGCGGCGACATTGTCCCTGGCGGCGACATCGTGCACGCGACGGTCGTCGATGACGATCCCGTTCATGTTCACGAGACGCATTCAGGGCACGTACTCTGTGGAGAGCAGCTGGAGCATTCGTGCCTCGTTGCGCGCCTCCCTCGCAGCAACGGCTGGGATTCTGCGGACGATCTCGTCAACTGCATCAAGCTTGGCATGGAGGCGGGCCGATCCGATCTCGGTCGCGCGAATGAGCGCCGAGGGCCTCTCTGCCTCACCCGGCGGGAGGCGATAGAGAAGGTCCGCGATTACTGCACTCGCGTCGAGCACTACCGGTGTGACGTGTTGCGCCCGCACCTCTGAAGGGTCGCGATTACCGAATGCTGCGACCGCATCGACCGTCGTGACTCGACCGAGAGACTGTCGGTCATTCACTCACATCTCTCCCCAGAGACACGATCTGCGCCCTTCGCCCTCGTCGGCCATCTGTCCAGCGGCGAGGCAAAGCGTACCGCGACGCTCGACCAACTCGCCTGCTGCCCTTCGCCTCGCACGATCCGCGCGTAGTGTCGACCACGGGGGCGACTTCGCTGCTGGGGAGGGCCTGACTCCTGCGAGCACGCCCGGCGACCATGACACGGGGCCTCCTTGCGCTGTCCCTCGCGCTGCCGAAGCGTCCGCTGAGTGAACCCCGACGAGATCCAGGCCGCCATCCAGCGTGCCGTCAAGGTGACCCCGGTCCTGGTCTTCGCGGCCAAGGCTCACCTCATCGCGAATGCGAGCGGCGGTACACCCCAGATGATCGAAGCCTTCGTGGCCGACATCGGTGCCACCCTCCCCCAGCCTGTGGTCATCGATCGCTCGATCGAGCCTGCCGGGGTCATCCACGATGTCGCCCGCTGGTTGGCCTGCCAGGTCGCGGCCCGCGAGGCCGTCTGGGCGCTCATCGGCGCGGGTGCGCTCGTCCCGCGCTCCGTCGACCTTGAGGCGGCCGACTTGAACGTGGCCTGGACAACCGTAATCCCAGGATCCGGCGGCCACTCGTCGGGCTGGCACTTTGGCCCGGCCATCCCAATCCCCTCCCAGGTCTCCCTGCCGTCCTCGGGCGCCACTCACCTGACCGACGGTGACTTGTTCCTCGCCACCCTCGATCTGCCGGATGTCGACCCCAAGATCTCGGAGTCGCTCCGCGAGGCGTTCACCTGCTTCCGCCACGACCTCTACGCGCCGGCCCAGGTCATGCTCGGCCGCGCCGCCGAGGGTGCCCGGATCCTGCTCGGCGACGCCCTCGTCGCCGCTGCGCCGACCGAGTCCGCGGCCATTTCGGTCGGCCGCGATCTCAAGCGCGGCCTTCACTTCGCGCGTCTCCCCGACCGGGTAGTGACCCTCTATACGAACGCGGCCGATGCCCGCATCGTCGCGTCGTCGGGCGTGAGCCACGCCGACCTGCGCGGCGTCCTGGTCTGGACCGAGGCATTGAGGGAAGCGCGCAACGCCGTTCATCACGCCATCGACGCACCGCTGCCCGCGACCTGGGAGACGACCGCGACCCTGTTGATGGGAGCTGTGCCCAGCCTGCGCCGCCTCTGGGCAGTCACCGCCGCCACACGGTCCTGAGCCCAACGACGATGTGGTCATCGTGTTGAGGTCCACGGGCGTGATCAGGCGTCGGACGGGGTACCAAGCTCG
>JAJYMP010000169.1 GCA_021786915.1 Chloroflexota bacterium | reverse complement strand
GGGCGGCGGCGTCCACGCGGAGGCGGGCCTGGACGTGGCGGCCCTCGCGCGGAGGTTCGCCGAGCGGGGGACGGTGGCCGGGAGCCCGGGCACCGAGCCGATCGACAACGAGGCGCTCTTCGGCCTCGACGTCGACGTCCTCGTGCTCGCGGCCCTCGAGGGGCAGGTCACCGGAGCGAACGCCCGCGTCGTCCGCGCCCGCATCCTCGCCGAGGGCGCGAACGGCCCGGTGGACCCATCGGCCGACCCGGTCCTCCGGGAGCGCGGCGTGACCGTCGTCCCCGACATCCTGTGCAACGCCGGCGGCGTGACCGTCTCCTACTTCGAGTGGGCGCAGAACCGGGCGGCCCTCGCGTGGACGCGCGAGGAGGTCAACGACCGGCTCCGGCGCCAGATCCTCGCGGCCGCCGACGCCGTCTGGCGGCGCTCGGCGGCCGAGGGGATCCCGCCCCGGCTCGCCGCGCACGCCATCGCCGTCGAGCGGGTCGCCGAGGCCACCCGCCTCCGCGGCCTCTACCCCTGAGCCATTAGCCAATTAACGAGCAGAAGGAGTCCAGCCATGCACGTCTACGCGAGCCCCCGGCGCGGGTACTGCGCCGCCTGCGACGGCGTCATCACCGGCGCGCCCGTCTACCGGATGGACGAGGCGTACTGCTGCACGGGGTGCGCCGCCGGCGGCCCCTGCGTGTGCACCTACGAGGCCGACCTGGCCGACGACGGCGTCGACCACCTGGGCCTGCCGTTCGCGATGGAGGAGACTGTGGCCGCCGATCGGGTGGGGGAAGAAGCCACCGCCCAGTAAGCCCCGTTGCCGCCCAGTCCTCCGAGCGCCCGGCCCGACCGGAACCGTCCGATGCATTAGGGCGGTCGGCACCACGCTTGTCGCTTGCCAGGGCGGCGTGGATGACGTCAAGCCTCTTGTGTGAATGCGGCGAGCGGGCGCTTGGCCAGGAGCCCGTTGAGGCGGAGCACCTGGCCGTACAGGACGGCCGGCTGACCGGCGGTCGGCGAGCGAGCCGACCGGCCGCAGCCGGCGACGGAGCTCGCGGAAGGCGCGCTCGATCAGGTTGGTCGTGCGCAGGCTGGCCCGCAGCGGCTCGGGCAGGGCGTGCGCCGCGAGCAGGTCGTCGAGGTCACGCTCGAGGTTGCGCACGAGCACGGGGTGCCGTGCGCGCCACGCCGTCGCCCAGCGCCAGTACGCCTGGACCGCGGCCCGCCTCGTGCAGGCCCGGTAAGCCGCCCGGAGGCTCAGCAGGCAGGGCTTGCGCTCGGCGAGCGGGAGGGCCCCGAGCAGGTTGCGGAGCCGGTGGGTCCAGCAGCGCTGGGGGCAGGCCGCCGGGAGCGCCTCGGCGACCGCCGCCGCGATCCCGCCCGCGCCGTCGGCGGCGACGAGGACGACCGCGTCGGGGTCGAGCCCGCGCGCGACGAGCGAGGAGAGCAACCGGCGCCTCTCGGCCGCTGGCTCCGACGCCGCCTGGAGGTAGTCGAGCAGCTCGCGGCTGCCCGACGCGTCGATCCCGTACGCCGCGAGCACGACCCGCCGGCGCGCCCGGGCGGAGTCGCGGACCGACACCCAGAGGCCGTCGGGCAGGAGGGACCGCGCGCGCAGGGCGACCGGGCGGAGGTGGAAGGCAGCGACCTGGGCGTCCAGCTCCCGGGCGAGGCGGCTGACCGACGCCGGCCGGGAGGCACCTCGGTGAGCGCCTCCGCGAGGGCCGCCGTCTCCCGGGTGGACAGGCCCCGCAGGAACGCCTGCCGGAGCACGTCGTCGACGGCCCCGGTCCGCCGCGCCGCCGGCGCAGGAACGAGGGGCGGTACGGGGCCAGCCGTCGGCGCGGGACGGCGAGGTCCGTGATGGCGCCGAGCTCGGTCACGAGCCTGCGGCGGTACACGCCGTTGCGCCGTCGAGGCGCAGGTGCGTCCGCTCGTCCGGCGCCGACCTCCGCCTGCTCGGCGTCGGCGGCTGGATCCTGCTGCCCGCGCGAACGCCGCACTCCGTCAGGGCGACGGCACCGCACCAGTTCGCGCTGCCCCTCCCCGGCCCGGCTTAGGCGCACCCGGGGCACAGCCATCGGCCCGGCGCCAGCTCCGTCGCCCTCGCCTGCCTGTCGGGCGGGTAGCCGCTGTTGGGCGGACGCCGCGAGGAGGCCGGCGGCCTGATCGATCCTCTGAGGCGCCAAGCGGCTCCGACGGCACCGGCCGCTGCAGCTGATGTCCTCCGCTATCATATGCTTCATGACAACGATCCCAATCCCCAGCACCCCGGAGCCGCCCCGAGCCGAGAGCGCGGGCCGATCGCCGCGGACGGTCGACCCGATGGTGGAGGCCATCGAGGGGATCCTCGTCGGCGGGATCGGGCTGACCACGCGCGCGCTGGCCGAGGCCGCCGAGGCGACCGACCTCACGCTCCGGCAGTGGCGGGTCCTCGTGGTCATCGCCGACGAGGACGGTGTGCGGATCGGCGAGCTCGCCCGCCGGCTCGGCGTGGCCGAACCGTCGGCGAGCCGGCGCGCCCGACCCCTGGACCGCC
>JAJYMP010000405.1 GCA_021786915.1 Chloroflexota bacterium | reverse complement strand
CTTCACGGCTCTCCTGACGCCCTCATTCGCGGAAGAGTTCCATGGAGTCGGCCAGCAGCTCGCGCATCGCCAGGCGGCCGCGGTGGATGCGCGACTTCACGGTGCCCAGCGAGACCCCCGTGATCCGGGCGATCTCCGGGTAGTCGTAGCCCTCCACGTCGTAGAGGATGATCGCCGCGCGCTGCCCGTCGGAGAGGGAGCCGAGTGCCGTCGACAGGACGCGCGACCGGGCCCGGCGGACCGCCTCCGCCTCCGGGTCGGCCGATGCGCCGGCGGGCGGCTCCCATGCCTCGTCCTCCCGCTCGGGATACGGCTCGCTGGGTCGGCGCTTACGCAGGCGCAGCACGTCGGTCGAGGTGTTCACCGCGATCCGCACCAGCCATGCGCGGAACGAGTCGCCACGGAAGGCGGGCAGGTTCCGGTAGGCCCGGATGAACGCCTCCTGGACCGCGTCGTGCGCCGCCTCGACGTCCCCGGTGATGCGCATGGCGAGGCCGACCAGGTGGTCCTGGTAGTGGACGACCAGCTCGTTGAACGCGTCGAGGTCCCCGGCGCGGGCCCGGCCGACCAGGCGCAGGTCGCGCTCGCGATGGGGATCGACCGTCCGGTCGACGGCCGGCGCGAGCTCATCCTCCACGGGTCGTGCCACTGCGCGTCAGGTCGCGGCCGGAGGCCGATTCCAGGCGGGGGCGCCGGCCCCGATGACGGTCCCCAGCTCCCGTGCGCGCACGGCCCCTCCTCCCTCCTGCCGACCGTTGACGAGGTGATGAACGCCGACGCCTATGGTCGGCCACCTGCGGTGCCGGGCACAAGACCAGACGGCAGGTCAGGCGGCCACGACCGTGTTGCGCCCCGATCGCTTGGCCATGAGCAGCGCCAGGTCCGCCACGCGAACCAGCGCCTCCCCGGTGGCGTCGGACTCCTCCGCCCCGGCACATCCGGCCGAGACCGTCACCCGGAGCGGCCCTCCGTCGATGCCGGTCAGCGCGGTCTCCGCGAGCTGCCGGCGGATCGCGTCCGCCACCCGGTGCGCATCCTCGCGCGTGGCACCCGAGAGGACGGCCACGAACTCCTCGCCGCCGTACCGCGCGACCAGGTCCGCGCCGCGCAGGCGTCCGTGGAGGATCGCCCCGAAGGCACGCAGCACATCGTCCCCGACCTGGTGGCCGTGGCGCAGGTTGAGGTCGCCGAAGTGATCCAGGTCGAAGAGGATCGCGGCCAGCGGAGGCCGGCGCTCAACGGGCATTCGCGACCGGACCGCGAGCAGCTGGGGCAGCGCGGCGTCGAAGTACCGCCGGTTGTGGAGGCCGGTCAGGGCGTCGTGGATGGCAAGCTCCGCCACCTCGCCGTGCAGCAGCGCGTTCGCCACGGCGAGCGCGATCTCGTCGGCGAGCACGGCCAGCGCCTCGAGCTCGAGATCGCTGAACGGCGCCGCGGGATCGATCCGGGCAACCGTGAGCGAGCCGACGACCGCATTCTCGCGCAGCAGCGGGACCCCGACCGCCTCGCCGTAGAGGTCCGCCGCGTTCCGGTCACGCACGGCCGCCGGGAACGCCTCACGTGGGTACGGCGCGACGCGGGCCAGCGCCCGATCCCGGATGGCCCGGCCGGCCGGCCCCTCGCCGGGCCGGATCGCCTGGCCGACGGCGCCGGAACTGCCCTTCTCGGCGCGAACGACGTAGTTACCGGACGCGCGGTCTCGCACGACCAGTCCGACAAGGTCCGCCCGGACGACGCCGTCCAGCGCGGCCACGCAGAGCGGGTACAGCTCCGCCTCGCCGAGCACCGCGCCGATGCGCTCCGAGTAGCGCACCAGCCGCTCGAAGATCGCCGCACGCGCCGCCAGCACCTCGCGCTCCCGGGCCAGTGCCAGCGCCGCGGCCAGACGGTCCGCCACGACCGTGAGCGACGCGAGGTCCCGTTCGTCGAGCCGCCGAGGGCTCTCGACGTCGAGCACGCCGAGGAACTCGCCCCCGGCGAGGAGCGGCACGCTGATCTCGCTGTGGACGCTGGGGTGGTCGCGCACGAAGTCCGGGTCGACGCTCACATCCGAGAGGTGGACGGGCGCGTGGGTGCGCATGACCCGCCCCACGATCCCCTGTTCACGCCCGATCTCCGCAGCCGGGCTGGCGTAGCCGCGCTGGGCACCGAGGCGGACGCGCTGGTCGTCTCCGACGTAGATGGTGGGCAGTGCGTCGGCGATGCTGTCGCAGAGCAGCGACAGGACCGCGTCGAACGTCTCCGGCGTCGGGCCGACGGCGGCCAGCCGACGGCCGATCGCCTCGAGGCCCTGCAGCCGGGCCAGGGCATCCGCCGCGTCGTCCGTTGCGGCGCGGAGGGCCGCCGCCTTTGCCTCGCGCTCGGCCACCACCGCCGCCACCGCGGCACTGCTGGTGGCCGTGAGCGCGATGAAGACCGCGACGTAGAAGAGGCTGTCGGTATGCGTCGCGCCCACGAACGGACCCCGTCCCTGCTGGGTGGCCAGGACCGCGATCGCCGAGAAGAGGAGTGATGCCAGCGCGGTCCCGCGCGGTCCCAC
>JAJYMP010000381.1 GCA_021786915.1 Chloroflexota bacterium | reverse complement strand
AGGCGCTTTTACCTCACCTATCTCGACTTGATCGATCACGCTGCCCGCGTGAGCGGATTCGGCCAGATCAGTGCGGCGTTCCGCGCCACCGTCAACCGGGTCTACGCCGAGGTGATCGGTGCAGGCCTGGCCGACGGCACCTTCCGGGTGCGCGAGGTCGACGAGGCGGCCGTCGCCGTCCGCGCCATCGTGGAAGGGCTCCACTTCCAGTGGCTGCAGGAGGACGACTGGCGGGAGCGGCACGCCTGGTACAGGCGCGCCTGCATCGACGCCGTTCTCGCCTACCTGTTGAATGCCGACAGCTCCCGGAGCGAGCCCGTAGCTCCCCGCCGGTCGCGTCCCGCGGCCGTGAGAGCGCCGGTCTCTCGTACCGGGGCCTAGCCCGGCTCGCCGACGGCTGGGCCGTCCGATCCCTGGCGGCATCGAGGGCTGAACCACGTCCGGTCACTTGCGCCGGTCGGACCATCAGTCTACAGTTGCTTGTAGATCGACCAACTTAATGTAGATTGACTTGCTGGAAGAAACGGGGCGGGTCGTGGCCTACGTGATCACTCAGGCATGCATCGACACCAAGGACCAGTCGTGTGTCGACGCCTGCCCGGCCGACTGCATCAGCGCCGAGGAGGGCGACCGCATGCTCTTCATAGACCCGGACGGCTGCATCGACTGTGCAGCCTGTCTGGAACCGTGCCCGGTGGACGCGATCTTCGCGGAGGAGGACCTTCCTCCCGACCAGGCGGCCTACCTCGAGATCAACGCGCTGCACTTCCGCAACGCGGCCGCCGCCCAAGAGCGGGTGAACGCTCTCCTCCCGGCCAGCTAGCGGCGGAGGGCGGCAATTGGACAAGGTCCTCTCGGTCGGTGAGGCAATCGAGCGTTTTGTCCCCGAGGGTGCCGGGCTGGTCGCGGTCGGCGGCATGCACCTCCAGAACAACCCGATGGCTCTTGTGCGCGAGATGGTGCGCCAGGACCGTCACGTCACCCGCCTGCTCACGAGCCCATGCGGTGCCTTGAACGCCGACCTCCTGGTTGCCGCGGGACTTGTCGAACAGATCGCCACCTCCTACGTCGGCTTTGAGCACCTCGGCCTGGCGCCGGCCTTCCGCCGAGCTGTCGAGGCAGGGGTCCTGCGAGTCCTCGAGTGCGATGAGGCCTACATCACCCACGGTCTCAGCGCGGGGGCGGGCGGCCTGCCCTTCGTGGCCCTGCCGGCGGGGCTCGAGGTCGCCGACGTCTGGAAGGCGAACACCGAGAGCTACTGCCTCGTCACGGATCCCTTCACCGGGAGGAAGGTCCTGGCCGGTGCTCCGCTCGCGCCCGACGTGGCGTTGCTGCACGCGGCCGCCGCCGATGCCGCCGGGAACGCCGTGCTCGCCGGAGCACACTTCGTCGACCGGAGTATGGCCCTTGCCGCCAAGACCGTCGTCCTCCAGGTGGAGCGGGTGGTGCCGACCGACCAGCTCAGCCGGCAGGCGGTCGGCACGACGATCCCAGGCTTCCTCGTGCAGGCCGTCGTCGAGGCGCCTGGAGGTTGCCACCCGACGGCGTCGCATGGCCACTACCGGGTCGACGAGGCCCACCTGCGGCGCTATCTCTCTCTGGCGGCCAGCGCCGACGGCGCGCTCTCCTACCTCGAAGAGTTCGTGAGGGGTGTGACCGAGCAGGACTACCTGCGGTCCGTCCAAGCCGGCGCGAGCGTCGGAGGCGAGCTTTGAACGGGGGCGCGGCCACCCCACCGTCGGGCTGGGCGACCGGGGAGCTGATGGCCGTCGAGCTCGCTCGCCAGCTGCGCAACGACGACGTCGCCGTGATGGGCACGGCAAGCGCCATTCCCCAGGTCGCCTGCGGGCTCGCCCGGGCTACGCACTCGCCCGATCTCTGGTTCGTGGCCGGAGGAACCTGCGGGGTCAATCCTCACCTCGCCCCGACCGTCCCCTCCTGCTGCGACGAGGAGCTTTTGCGCTCGGACACGGTGCTACCTCTCGGTGACGTGGTGCTGCTCGAGGGCCGAGGCGACGTCTTCACCGTCTTCTTCGCCGGCGGCCTCCAGATAGACGCCTACGGCAACTGCAACCTCGTCGCGGTCGGCGACTGGGCGAGGCCGGCGCTGCGCGGCCCCGGCACGGTCGGGCTGCCGTTCCTCTCGCGGGTCGGGCGCGTCCTCATCTACTCGCTGTCGCACAACCCCCGGACCTTTGTCGAGCGAGTCGACTTCCTCGGCGGGCCCGGCTTTCTCGACGGTCCTGGGTCCTGGGTTGAGGCGGGACTGCCGGGCGGCGGGCCGGCTGCTGTGGTGACACCGCTGTGCACGATGGACTTCGACCCGGCGACCTTGCGGATGCGGCTCCGGTCCGTCCACCCCGGAGTCGACGTCGCCCAAGTGGTCGAGGCGACCGGCTTCGAGCTGGTCATGCCGGACCAAGTCACCCAGACCGCAGCGCCCACCAGCGAAGAGCTGGCTGTTGTGCGCAGACTTGACTCGAGCGGAGTGTTGAAAGGACGGTAGCGGTGCACAGCCAAGGGAGCTTCTCTGGCCAGGTCGC
>JAJYMP010000036.1 GCA_021786915.1 Chloroflexota bacterium | reverse complement strand
ATCTCGAGAGCCCGTTCGGCCACGACTGGGCCCGCTTGGTCGAGGCGTACGTCGCGACTCGCACATTCCGCGCCCGGGTGCTCCACGAGACGTCCGGCGAGGGGACGACCGGCGTCGACGACGACTACGCGCAGGCGTACTTCGCCGAGGTCGGTGCGGAGGTCATGGGTGCCGGCATGTTCGGGCTCCACGCCGCCGGGGACGATCCGGACTGGCGCGGCTGGTGGGGCGACGAGCCTCCGTTCCATTGCCCGGTGTTCGTCCTGACCCACAGGCAGCGCCCGGTGCTCGAGATGGCGGGCGGCACGACCTTCCACTTCCTCGCCGTGACGCCCCGCGAGGCGCTCGACCTCGCGTCAGGGGCCGCGGACGGCAAGGACGTGCGGATCGGCGGCGGCCCGACCGTCGTCCGCGAGTTCCTCAAGGCCGGACTCGTCGACCGGCTCCACGTGGCCATCGCCCCGATCCTGCTCGGCCGCGGCGTGCGGCTGTGGGACGACCTCCGCGGGCTCGAGGACGGCTACAGCGTGACGTCGGAGGTCGCCGAGAGCGGGACGACGCACCTGACCTTCTCGCGCTGAGCGTCCGGGACCTCCGGCTTGTAGCCCCGACCGGGCCTTCCGCCCCGTGAGCATGGCCCAAACGGCCGAATGGGAATCGCGGTCTGCCACCAGCAACCTTGAGGCATGACGGCGCCCTGGTCCGATCCACGCCGACCCCCGGACCTGCTTGGGGTTGTGCTCGAGCTTCTCGTACACGACGTGGTGCTGGGCGTCCCGACGGCGATGTGAGCGTGCTTGGTGGCCCGGACCCGGAGGAGGGAGAACAGCCGCTCGAAGTCCTCGAGATCGAGGAGGTTGCCGAAGTTCCCACACGACGATCGGCCAGCGAAGCGCGTGCTCGGGCCCGTTCACGCGAATCAAGACGGCCGACGAGATCCCTGCGCAGGCAGTCCGCCAACCGTCGGCGCCTACCCACCACGACACTAGGTGTCGTTCCCGGGGTTGTTGAGACACGCCGTGATGACACGTCCTAGCGTCGGCGGATGGAGGAGATCGAGGGGACCAATCCATCCGACCCACACCGGCGCCTGCTCCGGCACACGTACCAGGAGGGCCCGGGCTTTCTGTTCCTCGCCACCCGCGGCGGTCGTCCGCCGGGGCCCATAGCGCGCGACGACGTCGCGGCCCTGCGCCTCCGCGCGAAGGCGGTGCGCGTGGCGAACGAGGATGGCCTCGGCGCCGCGCTGGCCCTCGGCGTCAGCCGGGCGAGCCTGCACCGCTGGCGCCTGCGCTATGCCGAGGGTGGTCTGGACGGGCTCCGCCCGCACCCGCGCGGCCCGGCGCGCGCCGCGCTCCCGGGCTGGGTCGAGCAGGCCGTCATCGTGGTCCGCCTGCTCACGTACTGGAACTCGAAGCGCCTGGCGGCGGAGTTCAGCCGGCGCGAGATCTACCCGTTGAGCCACCACGCCGTCGACGCCCTGCTGGCCGAGCTCGGCACCGCCCGGCCGTCGGTCCGCCGGGAGCACGGCCCGGCCTATGAGCGCGGCCGCCCCAACGAGCTGTGGCACATCGACATCAAGGGGCCCTTCTTCCTGCAGCGGGCGCGGGGCGAGTACACCAAGGTCTGGATCGTCGGCCTGGTGGACGACCACAGCCGCTTCCTCATCGGCCTGCGCGTCCTGCCCCGCCCGCGCGCGGTGCCCATCCTGGAGTGGCTCGCCGACTGCGTCGAGCTGTGCGGGGTGCCGCTGGAACTCATGAGCGACAACGGCAGCCCGTTCGTGACCTGGATGCCGGGCGTGCTCACCCTCTTTGGCCAGACCCTCGAGGAGCTGCGCGTCCGGCACATCCGGACCCAGGTGAACTCGCCCTCCGACGAACGGGAAGATCGAGCGCTTCTGGGGCGTCCTCCAGTCCGAGGTGCTCGATCGCCACGTCTTGCGGACGCTCGAGGCGGCCGCCGACGAGATCACCCGCTTCGCGACCTACTACTTGAGCGCCTGTCCGAGGGCCGCGGACAGATCCCCAGCCGGCACCCACGTTTCGTGCGACTGGTCGTAGCGTAGGACGGCGGCGCTCGGCCTCTTGAGCTCGAAGAGGTCCACGAAGTTGTCAGCGGTTCGGAGCAGGAAGTCGCCCTGAGTGTCGATCCCAAACTGGCGTCGTTCGATCCGGCCGACGTACTCCGACCCGAAGATCCACGGGTGCTCCTCGAACCACTGCTGCAGCGTTCGCTCCAACGGGTCCGCCGTGACCAACTGCACCAACTCATCGCGGCTCCGGCGCATCCTCGCCAGGTTGCTGGCGGCCTGCAGGGCGGCCGAATCGTCCTCCGTGAGCATGCGCATCACTGCGTGCCTCCGGACGGATCCAAACCCCACACCTTCTCGCTCGATCGGCGGCCCGCTGCCGAGCGGCATCCCGCCGGAGAAGCGTGCGTCGTCTGCGATCTGCGCCCCGGGGTCGCAGAAGGCCCGCTGTCGCCCGCGGACTACTTCCACACCGCGGTCGAGATCGCGCACCTGCTCCAGCTCGTTGCGCAGGGCA
>JAJYMP010000694.1 GCA_021786915.1 Chloroflexota bacterium | reverse complement strand
AGGCCAAGCGCGGTCTGCTCGACCACTTCGGCGTCGCCCTCGGCGGCTCCTCCCATCCCTCGGCCGACATCCTGCTGGACCTGGCCGAAGAGATGGGCGGCACAGAGCAGGCCAGCGTCGTCGGTCCGAAGGGCGAGCACCGGGAGGTCGACGACGCGGACCGACGCGCCGCGCTCGACGTGACCGTACCGGCGCCACAGGTCCCGGGTGAACGGGACGTCCCGGCTCATCGTCCCCAGGACGGAGAAGCGATCGGCGAGCGTCGCCGCGAGCGCGAACGCGCTCTGGGCCGGCCCCACGACCGGGATCCGGACCGCCTCACGGGAGGCGAAGAGGGCCGGGTCGGCCATGCAGTTGATGATCACGGCATCTGCGCCGGCGGCCTCGGCGTCCCGGACGCGACGGAGGATCCCCGGGGCTGCGAGCGCGATGTCGTAGTCGGATTCGATCGACGGGGGACCCTCGTCGATGGCGACCACCGAGATCTCGACATCCGGCGACGCGTGCGCTGCGAAGTAGTCGTGCGACTGACCGACGTCGGCGGTGACGATGGGGTGGATGACGTGAATGCGCATCGGTTCAGATCCTCGGATCGAGCCAGGCGTGGACGAGGTCGACGACCAGGTTGACGACGATGTAGAAGACCGTCACGACGAGCGTCGTCGCGACGACGACGGGGAAATCGAGGCTCGCGACGGCGGCCGCGGTATAGCCGCCGAGACCAGGCCACGAGAAGACCACCTCCACGAGGAAGGCGCCGGTGATCGAGTAGGCGAAGGAGAGGCCGAGGACGGTGATCGTCGGCAGGATCGCGTTCCGAAGCGCGAAGCGGAAGAGGATCTGCCGCTCCCCGATCCCGAGCGCCCGGGCGGCGAGGACATAGCGCTCGGCGAGCGCGTCGCCCATCGCCGAGCGGGTCATCCGGATCGCGAGCCCGGCCGGGTAGATCGCGAGGGTGAGCGTCGGCATGACGAGGTGGAGGGCGACGTCACCGAACGCCGGCCAGTTGCCCGTGAGCGCCGTGTCGAGCAGGTAGAAGCCGGTGATCGGATGGACCGGGCTGGCGAGGGCGATCGCGTCGCTCACCCGGCCGCTCAGCGGGAGCCAGTTGAGCTGCTTGAAGAAGAGGAGCTGCAGGAGGAGCGCGAGCCAGTACGTCGGCAGCGAGACGCCGACGACCGAGACGAACCGCGCGACCTGGTCGAAGATCGAGCCCGGGCGCGCCGCGCCCAGGACACCGATCGGGATCCCGACGAGGAAGGCGAGGAGGGTGGCGAGGATGATCGGCTCGAGGGTCGCCGGGAGGAGGGTGCCGAGGTCGGACGCGATGTCGCGCTTCGTCGAGAACGAAACCCCGAGGTTCCCGCTCAGCAGGTCCCCGAGGTAGCGGGTGTACTGGACGTAGAGCGGCTGGTCGAGGCCCAGCCGTTCACGGGCGATCGCGATCTGCTCCACGGTCGCCCGTGACCCGGCCCAGCGCGCCGCCGGGTCGGACGGCACGAGCCTCGTGATGAGGAACGTGATCGTGACCGAGCCGAGGACGACGAGGACCGCGAGCCCGCTTCGCCGAAGGACGTACCGGGTTCGCGGTCCGAGCAGCGTCGAGGCGCGGACCGCGAGTGCCATGACTCAGCGGCTGACGTTGTACGCGAAGAGCACGTGCGGGTAGGCGGGGTTGTCGACGAAGCCCTTGAGGTCCGCCCGGATGACGTGGATGTTCTGCTGGTCGAAAACGAAGATCGCGGCTGCGTCGTTGACAAGGATCGTGTCGGCTGCGACGAACTCCGCCATCGCCTTCGCCCGGTCGGACGAGAGCAGGGTGTTCGCCTCGTCGATCAGCGCGTCGTACTTCGGGTTCCGGTAGTAGCCGAGGTTGAAGTTCGGCGTCTTCTCCGAGTGGAAGAGGTTGAACATGAAGTCGTACGGCGTCGCGTAGCTTGGCCACCAGTAGAACATGAACAGGTCCTGCGCCTTCGTCGGGTCACCCTTGGCGAGGCTCCACTGGGCCTCCCAGGCCATCGCCTTGACCTGGAGATCGACCCCGATCTTGGCGAGCTCGGCCCGGAAGAGTTCGGCGGCCTGCTGCTCCACGGTGTCGCCGGCCGTGTAGGTGAGGGTCAGGGAGAGTCCGCCGTTCGGATACCCTGCCTGCGCGAGGAGCGACTTCGCCTTGTCGAGGTCATACGAGTACTGCGGCACCTGGTCGGCACCGTCGATCAGGCTCGCCGGGACGGTCCCGCGCGCCTGGGTCGCGTAGCCGGCCATCGTGCTGTCGATGACGGTCTGATACGGGAAGGCGGCCGAGAGCGCCTGGCGGACGAGCACGTCCTTGGTCGGCGCCTTGGCGGTGTTGAGCAGAATGAGGAGGTTCTGGTAGGCCGGGTTGGCGACAACCGTGACCGACGGATCGCTCTTGAGCGCGGGTGTTGCCGGCCGAGCTGAATGGTGATGATCCGGCAGGACTGGGTGGGGACGTGACGGCGGCGCTTCATGGTGACGCCGCCGCCCCGTGCTGATCAGTCGCGGGTGAGCTCGGCCACCGCCTTCCTGG
>JAJYMP010000348.1 GCA_021786915.1 Chloroflexota bacterium | reverse complement strand
CCGCGGGAGTATCCGGCTCGCCGAACACGGGCGCACCAGGACATCGCTGGTCGCGGGCATGCGTTTCTAGCACCCGCCGGGCGTCGCGTCAAACGACGGCGCCGGTCAGGAGGGCACCCGCGCGTTCCAGGTCACCACGAGGACCGCGAGCCCGGCCAGCAGCAGCATCTCCCACATGAAGCGCCGCTCCTGGCGGCGGGCCGGCGCCGAGGCGTGCTGCGCGTCCCACAGGTAGAACACCAGCGTCAGGACGGCCGGCCCCACGAGGCGCGGCAGGTCGATAGCCCTGATCAGCCCGGCGGAGATGGCGGCGATCAGCGCGTAGGTCAGCGCGGAGCGGGCGATCCGCGACACCGCGCCGAACCGCAGCGCGGAGATCCGCCAGCCGATCACCAGCGCCGCCACCGCGTCGGCGAGCGCGAGCACCGCCAGCCAGCCCTGGGTCATGGTGCTGGTGCCCGCGACCGGCGACCCGGCCGGCTCGGGCATGCCGCCGGGAATGAGCGCGGCGACCCCCGTGAACGCGAGGAAGGCGGTGACCACTGCCGCCGCGAGCACCTGCGAGCGGTCCGACTCGGACGCACCGCTCACCTGGAGCACGATCCGCGACTCCAGCCCGAGGACGCGGTCGAGCACGATCGCGAAGGCTGCCGCCGCGACGAGCAGCCACGGTCCGGCAGGGACGAGGTGGAGCGCGGCCGCCGCGCCGCCGCTCAGGACCGCCGGGAGCAGCAGCGCCTCGTACGGGCGCGATGGCGCCCCTGCCGCCCGCAGGACGCCGAGGCCCGCCAGCAGGACGGCGATGGGCAGGAGGCCCGCCAGCACGAACGCGTCCGCCGGGTCCACGAGCGCGGACAGGCCGACCAGGAGCGTCGCGACGAGGACGAGCTCGCGGCGCGCGGACGACGGGGTAGGTTCGAGGGCAGGCATTCGGCGCGATGGTACGGGACCGGCGTCCCGCCGACTGGGCCCTCGTGCGCGATGGACCGGCTGTGCCACCCGGTGTCGAAGGTGCGACCCGGCGCGCGGGTCGGTTGCATGCGCGATGGCCGCCGGCCGCTACGCCTCTTCGCGGCGGCCGCCTCGCCGACGCCAGCGACGCGGCTGCCGCGTCGCTGGGGCTCTGCTCGTGCCCGAGGGCGGCTGCCCGCGTGCCCGAGAATGGCATCGCATGCCATGGAAACCGCGCGGGCCGGTCGGATCGTGGCATGGGAGGCCACGAGTCGACCACGAGGAGGCGATCGAGGCGGCGGAGCTGGTCGGTTCGTGGCATGGGAGGCGACGAATCGACGGGCCGGGCTCGAATGCATGGCATGTCACGCCACGGACGGCACGCCGCGCTCCGGAGGTCGCCCGCTGGCTGCCGCCCGGGACCCTCGCCGCGTGCCGGCGGCCGAGTCGCGCTGGGGTCGCCTCGCGCTGCGCCGTGCGCGGACGCCGACCAGAACCGGGGGCCCGCGGCGCGGCCCGTGCGCGCGGGAGGCGCTCCTGAACCCGACGCGACTCAGCCGGCGAGGGACCAGCGGATCGGGACAACTAGACGCGCGACGGCTTGGCGGCGACCCAGGCGAGGAGCTCCTCGAGCGTCCGCGTGTTGAGCACGTGGCGGGGCTCCACCCAGGCGCGGCGGGCCTGGTCCACGCCCCAGCGCAGGAAGTCGAGCTCCTCGGTCCGGTGCGCATCCGAATCGATGGCCAGCAGGCAGCCCGCCTCGACTGCCCGCCGAGCGCGCTCCGCGGAGAGGTCCAGGCGGGGCGGCGACCCGTTCATCTCGAGCGTGGTGCCGGTCTCGGCCGCCGCCGCGTAGACCGCGTCCCAGTCCAGGTCGAGGTCGTCGCGGCCCCCGATCATGCGGCCCGACGGGTGGGCGATCACGTCCACGTGCGGGCTGCGGATCGCGGCCAGGGTCCTCCGCGTGAGCTCCTCGCGCGTCTGGCGCCGGGAGACGTGGACCGACGCCACCACCAGGTCGAAGCGGGCGAGCACCTCGTCGGGGTAGTCCAGCGTCGCGTCAGCGCGCACCTCGAGCTCGCAGCCGTGGAGGAGCCGAAAGCCCGGGACCGCGCCCGGCGGGGTGGCGCCAGCCGCGTCCTCGGCGGCGAACCTCGCGTTGAGCTCGGCGATGATCGTGCGCTGCTGCTCCACGCGCTCCGGCTCCAGCCCGTGCGCGATGCCGAGGCTCTGCGTGTGGTCGGTGAGCACCTGATAGGCGTGCCCGCGGCGTCGGGCTGCCTCGGCCATGACCTCGATCGAGTGGGTGCCGTCGCTCCAGTCGGAGTGCGAGTGCAGGTCCCCCCGCAGGTCGGCCGGCGTGATCAGCGAGGGGAGGCGCCGCTCGCGGGCCGCCTGGATCTCGCCGCGGTCCTCGCGCAGCTCCGGCGGCACGAGGTCGAGGCCCAGGAAGGCGTACACGCCGGCCTCGTCGGGGAACGTGCGCAGCTCGGCGGCGTCGCCGGTCAAGGGCTCGCCGTCCTCGCCCAGTCGCAGGAACCCCTTCTCCGACAGGCTCCAGCCCATGTCCCTCGCGATCCCCCGCAGCGCCACGTTGTGGGCCGCGGAGCCAGTGAAGTGGACGAGGTACGTGCCCGCCTCGCCCGGCGGCATGACCATCAGGTCCACCTGCGGCCCGCCCGCGATGACGACCGCCGCCTTCGCGTGCCCCGCCCCCAGCACGCGGTCGACGGCCGGGAGCGAGGTGAACCGCTCCACGACCGCATCGGCGTCATCGGCCTCGACCAGCAGGTCGAGGTCGCCCACCGACTCGCGCCGGCGGCGGAGCGAGCCCGCCTGCACGATGCGCCGGACGCCGGGCACGTCCGCGAGCTGCGCCACCAGCCCGTCCGAGATGGACTGAGCGTCATCGATGTGCATCCGCTCCGAGCGCGCCGAGAGCCCGGCGATCCCCTCGAGGATCCGCTGCTCGGTGGTGGCCGACACGCCCTTGAGCCCGCGCAGCCGCCCCGCCTCGGCCGCCGCGCGGAGGCCCGCCACGTCCACGACGCCGAGGCCCTTCCAGACGAGCGCCACGGTCTTGGGGCCGACGCCCGGGATCTGGAGCAGGTCCACGAGCGTTGCCGGCATCTCGGCCCGCAGCCGCTCGTAGAACGCCATGCGGCCGGTGGCCGCGAGCTCGGCGATCTTGTCGCCGATCGCCGAGCCCACGCCCGCGATCGGGCGGCGGTCCCCGCCGGCGTATGCCTCGGCCACGCGGAAGGGCGCCCGCTCGATCGCGTCGGCCGCGCGGTGGTAGGCGACGGTCTTGAACACGACCTCGCCGCGGACCTCGAGCAGGTCGCCGATCTCGTGGAAGACGCGCGCCAGCTCGGCGTTGGTGGGCGGCTTGCGGGCGGCGTCATCGGGCACGTCGATCATGGTAGCCGCGTCGCCCGGCGGCTCCCACGGAGGCACCGGCTCGGCGGCGGGCCTTCGCTCCGGGCGGGTGCTGCCAGCGGCGGGCGCCCGCTCCGGCGGTTCTGACGTCCACCCCCGCGGGACGCTGACGCCTGAACGCGCAGGCCTAGACGGCCACCACGCGGTCCCGGCCGCCCTGCTTGGCGCGGTACAGGGCGCGGTCCGCCTCGTCGATCACCTCGTCGAGCTCGGTCTCGGGCTGGTCCGCGACGGCCACGCCCACCGACACCGACACCTTCGCCACCCCGAACCGCCGCAGGTCGAGGTCCGCGACCGCGCGCCGGACGCGCTCCCCCACCTCGATCGCCACCCGCGACCCCGGGTTCCGGAGCAGCACGACGAACTCCTCGCCGCCGAACCTCGCGGGCACGTCGCCCTCGCGGACCGCCCCGGCGATCGCCTGCGCGACCTCGCGCAGGACGTGGTCGCCGACGGCGTGGCCGTAGGTGTCGTTGAGCCGCTTGAAGCGGTCGATGTCGATCATCAGCACGCCGACGCGGTCGTCGGCGCGGCGGCGGCGGGCCAGCAGGCCCAGGTACTCGTCGAAGTAGCGGCGGTTGGGCAGGCCGGTCAGCGCGTCCGTCGCGGCGCGTGTCTCGGCGTCGCGGAGCGTGTAGAGCCGGGACAGCGCGGCCGAGGTCTCGAACGCGGCGGCCGTCAGCAGGCGACGCGCCCGGGGCGTCCAGGGCTCCCGGGTGCGCCGCGAGAGCACGATGGCGCCCTCCACGCGGCCGTCCACCCGCAGGGGCGCCGCGAGGACGTTGCGAAGCCCGTACTCGTCGCGCAGGCGGTCGGCGATCCGGTCGGCGATCCGCTGCTCGGCCCCGGCGCGAATCGGGGCCGCATGGCCGATCCCCGTCGACCGCCGAGCGGGAACCGACGGCACGACGTCCGCCACGCTGGCGCCGGGGAAGCCACCGCCGTCCCGCGGGCCGACCGCCGCCAGGGCCGGCCGCGGCAGGGCGAGGCCCAATGGGACGAGGTCCGGGTCGCTGTCGAAGTCGGGCTCGATCGGCACCGCTGCGTACCGGCGACCCTGGGCGCCCAGGATCGACATCTCGACGGCGGCCGCCTCGACGGCCGGGTCCTCCAGGATCGAGAGCGGCAGGTACGTCCGCGACGCGGGTGCGCCGACGCGGGTCGGGGACAGCACCGCCTCGAGGTGCCGCGAATCGGGCCGCCGCCGCACGACGCTCACGTGGTCCGCGCCGGTGCCCGCGCCCAGCTCCTCGACGATCGCGGCGACGATGGCGTCAGGCGACACCGAGCGCGACAGGCCACGCAGGATGCGTGCGAAGCTCTCGGCCTCGGTCTCGCGGGCGCCGTCCGCGAAGGCCGCCTCGTCGTTGTCGCGGGCGACCACGAAGCCGGCCGCGACGAGCAGAACGAGCAGGATGGCGTCGACCGGCTGCCTGTCGAGGATCAGGCGGACGAGCTCCACAGCGGCCATGGCCGCGAGCAGCAACGGGGCGGGTCGGCGGGACAGGGCCCGCAGGAACCTGCGCGGCCCACCCGTCATGTCGAGCTCTCCCCGTGCGCTCACCTTGGACAACAAGGATGGGGCCACGTGTGGCTTGCGGCAAGCGGTCCCCGTGGTACCGATGGCGCCGGGCGGACGGTACTTTGGTACTGGGTCAGACCCCTCCCGACCCGCCCCCACCGCCGACGAGCGCCCGAAGCGAGGGGATCCAGTGACGGCCCGAGAATGCGTGGCTCACGGACGGCTCGGCGACGTCTTCGGTCTGCCGGCCGAGCAGCCCTGCGCGCACCCTGCTGCCGCCCTCCGCCTTCGCCGCGTAGAGTCCGGCGTCAGCCGAGGCGATGAGCTCGGTGGCCATCGTGCCGTCGCCCGGGTGGGTGGCGATCCCGATCGAGAGGCCAACCGGAAGCGGCGTCCGGCCATCGGCAGTGAACGGGTGGGCGTGGAAGGCGGCAAGGATCCGCTCCGCCACGCCAGCAGCCTGGTGCGCCGTGGTCTCCGGGAGGATGAGGGCGAACTCGTCGCCGCCGTACCGGGCCGCCACATCGCTCCCCCGGAGGCTCGCCCTGATCGTCTCCGCGACGTAGACCAGGACTCGGTCGCCGTAGACGTGCCCGAGGGTGTCGTTGACGAGCTTGAAGTCGTCGACGTCGAGCATGACGACGGACACGGGGCGGCGCGTGCGTACCGCCCGCACCACCTCTTCGGACAGTCGTTCGTGGAGGTATCGGTGGTTGAAGAAGCCGGTCAGCGGATCGCGGTCGGCGAGGTTGCGGGCCGCCTCGTACACGCGGGCGTTCTCGAGCGCCATGGCCGCCTCGTGGGCCATCGTGCGGGCGAGGGTGATCTTGCCGGGATCGTCCGTCGGGCGGCCGGACGAGGTGATCTCCACCACGCCGATCGCCTCGCCCTTCGCGACCAGGGGCAGCATGATCAGCCCCCGCATCCCCTCGAGCCGGAGCTCCGCGGCCTCGGCCTGGTCGGTGTCCGGATCCTCCGCGTCGACCATCGCGATCACGCCGTCCGCGAGCACGCGCGCCGTGAGCGGGTAGTCGGCGAGCGAGTAGAAGTCGGCGATCGACTCCCGGCACTCCTGCGGGTAGCAGCCGAGGGTCCGGACGCGGCTCCCGGCGCGGTCCCAGTCGCTGATCTGTGCGCGCTCAGCGCCCACCGCGCGCGCGAGGTGCTCGGCCATCAGGGCGGCGACGTCCTTGGGGTCGAGCGAGCGCGACAGCGCCGAGCTCATGTCCAGCAACTGGCGCAGCTCAGCGGCGAGGCGACGGGTCTCCGCGAGGTGCACCGCGCCGGCGAACGCCGTGGCGGCCTGGTCGGCGAGGATCATCAGCAGCCGCAGGTCGTCATCGTCGAAGCCGCGCAGCCCGAGCTTCGAGAGCGTGATCACGCCCAGCATCCGGTCGTCGTGACGCATCGGGACCACGAGCATCGACTCGTCCACGTCGTCGGTTCCCGGGATCGTCATCCCGCGCGGGTCCTGCCGGGCATCGTCCACGCGGAGCGGCGTTCCCTCCCTCGCGACCCAGCCGGTGAACCCCTCGCCGACCGTCGTCCGCAGGATGTTGACGTCGACCTTCTCGTACGCGCCGAAGCGCCCCTCGAACGCCACGGGCGTGAGGTCCTCGCCGTCGAGGAGGTAGACACGGGCGTTGTGGTACGGGATGACCCGCCGGATCTCCTCGACCACCGCGAGACCCACTCCGCTGGGCTCGATGCCCGCGCTCATGCGGCGGGCGGCCTGGCCCAGCACCTGGATCTGCGCCTCGAGGCGCGACTCCTTCGCGCGGGCGCGGCCGATCAGGGAGCCCGTCGTCAGGAGCGTGCCGCCGATGGTGAAGTCCAGCACCACGACGATCTCGGTCGGGTTCGCCGGGCCGCCGGTGGTGAACCAGGCGACCAGGCCGAGGCCGAGGGTGAGCAGGCCGCCGGCCAGCGCAAGTGTGTGGAGACGCGGCCGGCTGAGCCTGGCCTGGCGGCCTGGCGGGGCGATCGCTGACGAACGGGCGAGACGCGTCACACCGCGGATCGTGCCACCACGTGTGGCTCGGGGGCACCAACCGAAGGTACCGGGTCGATGGCCCCGAGCGGCAGCGCAGAGGCCAGAGGACTTCAGTCCCGGCGCATGCGGCCTGTACCGCCCGAGTGCCGATCCCCCAGCAAACGCCAAGTGATGCTCGCCGCAACAAACCGCGGATTGCCGAGCAGATAACGCCGCCACAGCCGGCGCGGTTCTTTGGCAAGCCGGACGACCCAATTCATGCGAAGTGGATACGCCCACGCGGGGTAGTAGGGTCTGGGCAGAATGACCTGGTCAAAGTAGCCGCCGCACGTGCAAATGACTGCATGGGGTGCTCGCCTTGATAGCTCGATCGCGAGACGCTCCTGCATCGGGGCACCAGCTCCAATCAGGATGCAGTCGATCCCGGCCCGGCCAATGGACCGACCGAGCTCAGTGATGGTCTGCTCGGTCAAGTATCCGTGTGAGACCTGTTGAATCCGCAGGGAAGGATGGTCACGCCGGAGTTTCGCACCGGCGGACCGAGCGACACCCTCGCGGCCGCCCACGAGGGCAATAGTCGCACCACATTGCTCCAACGCCGCAAATAGCGGTTCGGCAAGGAGATCGAAACTAAGCCTTTGGATCCTCTCGTGCAATAAGAGGCGGATGGCCCACACGACACCGATCCCGTCAGCCAAGACGATGTCCATGCGGTCCAGGTCGGAACGCATACCGCGACCCGCGGCACCGTCCAGAAGGTTGAAGCTGTGGGGATTCACAAACGAGATCACGAGGGGCCGTTGCGTCGCGTTCGCCTCCAGGATTCTTGCGACGATCTCATCGGAGGTCGCGCTGACAACGTCGATTCCTCGAAACAACACGTGCTTCACGTCGGCGATTCGTCCCCAGACAAAGCCGCGAGCACCACTGGAACCTGCAGCCGACTGTCGAAATGGCTGAGCCAATATCGGTGTCCATCGGCACCCATCGCCTGTCTTCGACATTGATCCGAGACGAGGAGATTGAGCGCCCAAAGCCATTCGCTACTGGTCGTGCAGAGAATCCCAGCATTCGACTCTTGCGTCACAGCTACATTCATACCTACGGGGCTGGCCACGAATGGTATACCTCGGCTCATGTATTGAACGAGCTTGAACGCACACTTACCCTGATTCCACACGCTGTCCTCGACCGGCATCAATCCAATGTCGAATTCAGATAGGTCCTGATGCTCGGTCGAGATGCTCCAGGTCCGCCATTCGGCTCCGGGAATAAGCTCGGCGACGCCACGCAGATTTGAGGCGCCGACCAGGAGGACTCGGACATTCTGCTGGCGGGCGAGACTGCGAAGTGGATCCACAATCAACGAGAGGCTCGGCGCCGTGCTCCACGACCCGATCCAACCGATCGTCACCGTGGCAGAGCTCGAGGTTGAACCGGAACCCGGGCCGATATGCTCGAAGCAGGTCGGCACGAACCTTACCTTTGAGCCCTGCTGCTCCGCCCAAGAGGCCAGGACCGGACTTCCGGCGAGGATCTCATCCGCGCACAGCACGGCGTCCCGATAGCGGCGCGGATCGCGAAGCCGGGATCGCCAATCCGTGCCCCCTGGCGGAGCCGCGTAGAGAGCGTCGTCGAAATCGAGGACGACTCGGCCGCGCGTCAGGTACCGGATGGAACGTTCTGCCCAAGGCGTGAAGAAAGGGAAGGCCTCGCGATGGATCCAGATCGCGTCGTAGCGGCGACACGTGGCGATGACGATGATGCGTCCGATGAGGCCCTTTGCCAGCAGTGCCGCTTGCAGCAGGCGAACCCGGACGCCACGACGGTTCTTGGCGGCAAACAACCGCGGGGAGACGATGCTGTGGAGCCGGACCTCCCAGCCAGCAGCCTCAAGCGCCGGGACATAGGCCAAGAAGCGCAGTCGAAGGGATGCGTCATCTGCCGGGTATGTGGAGAGGGCAAGCAACCGACGGAGCCTGCTTGTCCCTCTTCGCCCGGTCGCGCCACCGCTCGGCGCACCCCTCGTCACGAAGAAGCAGGGCCCGTTCGGCCCCGCGTCGCGGCTGCTAGCCCAGCGCGAGCACCGGCCAGATGGGCGCGAGCGCGAGGGAGCGCCGCAGAGCGACCCGCTGGGGGGATGCCGCCTATCGTCCAAGCACTGGCCCGAAGAAGGCTCGCCAATGCCCCGATCATGGACACGAGCCGAGCCGTGCGGCGCCCGTGCCACTTCTCAAAGTAGTCGAACCGGGAACGCGCGAGGGCCACAGCCATTGGGGCGCGAGCCTGACTCGACGAATGCTCAGCCAGGTGGACCGCGAATGTGCTCGCGAGGTACCAGATCGGACCCTGATGCCACAAGCGCCGACAGAGATCGACGTCCTCGTAGTACATGAAGAACCTTGGGTCGAATGGCAGCCCATCGATCGCGCTTCCACGCACCAGCAGAAACGCCCCCGCCGGCTGATCCACCGGCCGGTTGCTGTCGTGGCGCCAACCGCCGAGGTAGTAGTGCCCGACTCCCGGAAGCCGCGCAAGAAGTCGATGCGGGAGCACAACGCGCGCCAGTTCGCCACCAACGGTGGGGAATGCGCGGCATGACCGTTGGACCTCGCCATCAGGCGCCCGGAGCTGGCAAGCCACCGCTACGACATCAGGGTGAGTGTCGAGAAACATGCGACACGATCCCATCGTTTCCGGCATCACGAAACAGTCGCTGTTGAGGATGAGCAGATAAGTCGTTGGGCGCATCGCCCAGGCCTTGTTGACAGCACGTCCGTACCCGACGTTACTCGTCAGGCGGATCACCTCAACAGACGGATGTTGGTTGGCAATCGCATCCGGGCTGCCGTCTCGCGAGGCGTTGTCAACCACGGTTACATAGAGGGCTGGATCAGACGAGGCCGCCAGCGCTTCCAGACATCGGAGCGTCGCATCCCGGGTGTTGTAGGAGACGACCACCGCGTGAACCCCGTCATCGGACATGAGGCGCCGCCTCTTGGTTTCTGCCCGCCAGCCACCTCGTCGCGAGTGCAGCGAGTCCGAACAGGGTCCACTGGATGGGACTATGGATGCTGTCGAGCGTGAATGACATGAGGATCCAGCCGATCATCCCCAGGAAGAGTGCCCACAGGATGCGAGTGGCGGGCGGAGACGAAGACTGGGACCCCTCAGAGAGCAGCCTCTCCCCGCGGAAGAACGCGTGCAGAGTTGCGAGAGTCGCCCCCGTGTAAGCGACGAAACCGACGATTCCGGCCTCGGCCGCCGTGAGCAGGAAGCTATCAAGGACGTTGATCTCCGTACGGGCGATCCCGCTCACCTCCGCGAGGTACCTCGGACCTTTGGTCACGAACTGATCGAGACCAAGCCCTGCAATGGGGTTGCGGACGAAGGCGAGCGCGGCCGCATGCTGCGCGGCGATGCGGACGCTAAGACTCGAATCCCCCGTGCCTGCCGAAATGGAACCGAGCCTAGAAGCGAATGCCGCGACCAGGTCACGGGTGAAGAAGAGCAGTGTGACCAGTAGAGCAACTCCCGCTGCAGACGCGTACTTGTGCAAGCGCAGCCAGCGCGTCAGGGACCTGTGGCGGTCGCGATGCAGTACGCGGGGATCCATGAGCCACAGCACAGCGATCGCGCCCAGCGCCAGATACCCAGCGCGGGAAAATGTAAACGCGATTGCGGTCAACCATGCCGCGACAGCAATGACCGAAGCCCAGCCCGGGAGGGACGGCCAAAGCGCGCGAATGTTCCATGCGAGCGGCAGACATGCGACAAGCCCGAGGGCGAAGTAGTTGGGGTCGGCGGGCGTGCTGGCGATCCGGCTCAGTCCTTGCCACGTCGACGCGTCCAACGGCTTCCACAGGCTGTAGAAGAAGGTCGCACCACGAACTAGTTCCACCAGTCCGATCACAACTTGGACCATCATTCCGAGCAGCAGGCCCCGCGCGATGGCGCGGAAAGACGGCCACGTCGGGGCCAGACCCGCGATTGCGACAAGGATCGTCACGTGCTGCGCCATCCGGATAGCCCCAAGCCACGCCGGACCGCCATTCATGAGCGACGAGAAGAAGCCGGCAGCGAGCAGGAGGGCTGCCATCCACTCGATCATTGTCGGCCAGCGGAGGCCAGCGGGAGCTCGTTCGCCGCGCTCGACAAGACCCAAGACGGCCAGCCCGAGAAACAGCCAGCTTGTGATCTCGGCTCCCGCAATGTCCGGGATCGCCTGGGAGGCGCCCGCCGCAACCGTTGTGGCGACGCATCCCGCGACGAGCACCGGTCGCAGCGAGTCAGGCATCGACCCTGGGGCAAGACGTAGCCGCATCAGGGCGTTATAACGCGCGTTTCAGTGGCCACGAGCCAACGCGACGGGCCGACGACACCGTAGACGAGTTGCTTCGCCCTTGACCGTACGTCGTTTCGTGCCCGGTATCGGTGTATAACCGGCGCCCGCGTCGGATCGAACGATGGGTCTCCACGCCGCTGCAATGCGCTTCCAAAGTCGGACACACCGTTGTGGACGGCTGCGCCCCGGCGCGCAAGCCATTTCTCGCGATACTCAGGGTAGTGTTGCGAGTAGAAGTCGACCTTGCGCTCCCACTCGGCGACCGAAATCGCCTTGCCAAAATGCTCAATCACACATTGGCCAGACTCTCGGACTCTCCGCACACGAAGGCCTTGTGGCTCGCGGACGTCCCCTCGCGACACATACACGGGCCGCCGTGGACGGAAGAGGGCCATGGTCCAGCGCGTCTCAACCCCAAACCATTCTCGAACCATTGACGGGTCTCGTGGATTGACGAACTCTGCGTCCCCTGGAGTTATGTAGAAGTCGACGAGTGGCAAGACCCAGCCGTCAACATCGGCGGTGGTGGCCAACCTCGCCAGCGCGTCGACGTTCGGGATCCGCTCGTCCGCGTCGAGCTGCAGCACCCAATCGCACCGGCTCTCGCGCTTGATCCGCTGGAGCAGATAGTCTCGTTGAAGCCCCTCGCCAAGCTTGCCTCCGCTGCCGGACCACTGCAGGGCTCGAACGTGGATGAGCCTCGGGACAATTCCGTCAAGTTGTGGCCCAACCGGAACGTCACTCGCATCGTCAAGGACCCATGCCTCATCGAGGATCGGGCGAAGCTGCTCGAGGAGGCCTCGGACCAGCTGCCACTCGTTCCGGACTCGAATTGCGAGGGCGATCCGGCATTCTGTCACCGCACTCCTAGCCTCCCGAGACTGCGTCGAGCTCCGAGGATGTCTCCCTGGGTCGGCAGGAGGACGTCGCCCGGGCGTATTGCTGTAGTCCTGATGAACCAAACGAGCGCTCCAAACGCAATTACCGAATAAGAGACGGAAGACGAGATCCCGGCGCCGAGGCTTCCGAGCGGAGGGATCAGAAGGAAATTGCATCCGAGGTTGAGTAGGAGGCCGAACGCCGCCAATCCCGCTGGCACTCGGACTCTTCGGCTCGCGACTGCGTAGACGGCCACGATCTTGAACGCTGCCAGGGTCACGAGCCCCGGGATGAGAGCTGCGAATACGACATCGGTACGTGCAAAGCCTTCGCCGAAGATACGGGCCGCGAGCATGTAGCTCCCGAGGAGGACCACGAGAGACAGCGCGAGGGTCGCGGCGATCGACGCACGGATCGATCGCGCGGCACGGGCGGCGGCGAGATTGGGCTCGACCGCCGACAAGTGCGGCAGGAGGACTCCAACCAGCGCGTTGACTCCAAACCAAGCCACCTCGCTGAAGCCAACGGCCACTGAGTAGACTCCGACATCCGCCACGCTGCCCAGTGCGCCAAGCAACGCCACATCCTGACGGTAGTTCAACATCAGGAGGATCCAAATGAACTGGCTTCGGATCCCAACTTGGACCAGTTTCGCCCACCATCGATCGCGCGCCACGCGCCGATCAGTGCTTGGCGCGCGATAGATCAACACGATCCCCGCGCCTCCACAACCCCACGTCCACAGAGCAATCGCTACGAGGATCGGCAGAACAACGGGCACCCCGAACAGGATCAAGACAATCGCGGTTGTCGACTGCCCGAGGCCGACGGCCTGCCTGAGCCACATTCCGGCACGGACCCGCCCGATACCCTGAAGCAGGCCCCCAGCGGCGTCAGCGAGCAAGAGACCGCCAATTGAGGCAGTGGCTGCCAATACGATCGCTGGCGAGGGGCCGCCGCCCGACGCACCGGAGACCCATAGCCAAGCAATCGCCGCAAAGCCGAAGCCAACGAAGACCGCGTAGAGCGTGATGGCACCGGCTGCAAACCGGACCGGTAACCAACGTTCGCGTGCACCGATTGTCAGCGCCGTTCCGATTCCCATCCCGAAAACGAGTGCCATGATGCCCGGGATTGCCGTCGCAAGACTCAGCGTCCCCTTTCCTTCCGGGCCCAACGCGCGGGACACGGCGACGGCGGACATAAGACTGAGCGTGTATCCCAGTATTCTTGCAGCGGTTGAATGCCCGACATCCCGCCTGATAGCAGCCTGGCCAGCTCCCGTCACGACAGGTATCGTTTCCACGTCCGAACCCACGCTCCAGCCGCTGCCGCCCCGTGCTTCGCCTCCACTAGAGCCGGCAATCCAGCATCGGGCGTCGACTCCATTGCGTCGAGGAGCACCTGCTTCAACCCGGGGGCGGTCACCGGGAGATAGCCCCGACCCGTGAAATTCGTGTCAAATAGGGTCTCGTAAGACTCGGTCGTGAGTCGCCCACCCAGGCCGAAGCTGCTCGCACAGACCACGTTGTGCTGCCGAATGGCGCCCTCGACCGCTACTAGTCCCATTCCGACCACGACTTCACAATCGGCGAGGACTGGCCAGGGTCGGACCGACTGACCGTGCAGCGTGATCGTGAGCGAGCGCGTTGCCATCTCCAGGTCCCTGCACTCCCGCTCGATCCGCGTTCGCTCAGGCCCGTCCCCGATGACACGCACATGCACGGACGTTCCGTCTTCGGCGATCCCCGCTGCCGCAAGAAGACAGGCTTGGACATATCCAATCTTGCTCGCTGTCAGGGTGGACAGCACCCCGATGACGCCCCTCTGCGGACGTGCGTATTCGTCACTCGGCACATCGGTGTCAATTGGGTTCGGCAGCGTTATGACGCTCGTGCGAGGTCCAGGACCGACGGAGTGGAGAGCGCGCTCCACCTCCGGAGTAATCCCCACCCACGCCTGCGACTTGCGTCGCACGATGGACATCCATGCCGGAGGCATCTCGACGGCCGTCGTCCCATGGGCATGCCAGATGACAGGAGCCGACGACCCGACGGCCGCCGCTGCTGCCACTGCGACTGGCCAAGGCTGTGAGGCATGCAGGAGCACCCCGGGGCGCCGGACCAACGACGCCACCTGGGCGACGCCGACGAGGGAGGCGGCGGCCTTGGTCATGGCAGCGAGCGACCGATCACCAGTGTCGGCCGCACCCTCACGAGCGATGATCCGGACGATGCGCGCGCCCTCCTGGCGAAAGCGGGGCGCGAGCTCTCCGCCTCGGCTGGCTAGGATCACCTCGAACCCAGCGTCGCGCGCCGCACGCGTGAGCCGTAGAAAGACGCTCTGCGAGCCCCCCATCCGGAGCGCGTTGCAGAGGAAGATGATCCGGTCCACGGTCACAAGGGCGCTCGAGCGCTGCTGTACGCCCGGTCGCTGGGGGTCGCTGCCTTGAGGCCGTGGTCCCGCGGTGAAC
>JAJYMP010000628.1 GCA_021786915.1 Chloroflexota bacterium | reverse complement strand
CTCGGCGCTCATCGGGGCGTACGGCGTGCTCTCCGCGGACAACCTGCTCCAGACGATCCTCGCCTCGAACGTCGGCACGTTCCTCGTGTACGGCATGACGAACCTGATCGCGGTGTTCGCCTTCTGGCACCGCGCCGAGCGCAGCTTCGCCAAGCACATCCTCGTCCCCGTGCTGGGAGTCGTGGCCAACCTCGCCATGCTGGTCGCTGTGGTCGGGCTCTCGATCACCGCCGGCGGCTCCACCCAGACGGACACCCTGGTCGCGCTCGGCTTCGACGCGGTCTGGGTGGCGGTCGGCGCCGTGTGGCTGCTGGCGAACTCGCGGGCGACCAGCCGCAGCCTGCTCGTGCGGCCGCCGCAGGCGAAGGCGGTCGACGCCGTCTAGAGCGGGAGGCGGGGTCAACCGCACCAGCCCCAGCGTCCACCCATCCCGGTTCGGAGCGGCGATGGCCGGCCTTCCGCCGACGGCGCGCCAGTCGCAGGCCCCCGTCCCCGACGGGGGCCTGCCAGACGGCTGGATCCGGGCCGAGGTGGCGGCGCTCTCCGCCTGCGGCCCGGTGCGGGACCAGAACGAGGACCGGGTGGGCTGGGCGGTCCTGGGCGACGCCGAGTCGGTCAGGTCGCCCGGCACCGACGAGCCGGTCGCGGCTCGCCTCGAGGGCCCGGGCATCGCCATCGCGGTCGCCGACGGGCTCGGCGGCCACAGTCACGGGGAGCTGGCGAGCCGAACCGCGATCGGTCGGCTGCTGCGCCGGATGAGCCACCCCGATGCGGTCGCGAAGCCCGGCGAGCTGCTGCGCGCGGGCTTCGAGGATGCCAACCAGGCCTGCCTGGCCGGCGATCTGGTGGACCCCGCTGCCTTTGACCGCGACCCGGCGGGCGCCGAGCCCCGGACCGCCCGCGAGCGGCGACTCGATCCCGGGGCGGGGCGGGGCGCGGTCGAGGCCGGCGCCTGGGGCGGGCAGACCACGCTCACCGCCATCGCGCTCACCGGACGCAGCGGGAGCGTCGCCCACGTGGGCGACACGCGACTCTTCCGGCTGCGCGAGGGGATGATGGAGCTGCTGACCCACGACCACACGCAGGCGCGCGAGCTGCTCCGGATGCGGCTGATCAAGCCCGAGCAGGTGCTCACGCACCCCGGGCGCCACCTGCTCACCCGTTCGATCGGCGGGGACCTCGTGGTCCGCGTGGACGAGCGTCCGAGCCCGCCAGCCCTGGGCGATGCCTATCTGCTGTGCAGCGACGGGCTGTGGAGCAGCATCACAAGCTGGGAGGCGCACAAGGCGCTGACCGGCGATCTGGCGGCGGGCGTGGCCGAGCTCGTCGCTCACTCCGCAGCGGCGGGCGGCGACGATAATGCAAGCGTGATCGCCCTCCGCGTGACCGCCCTCGCCGGCGGCCCCGAACCCACGAGCCCCGGCTGGCGCCTCCCTTGGCGCCCGTGAGCGTCGGCGCGCTTCGGCCGGGGGACGTGCTCGACCGCTTCTCGATCGTGGAGGCCATCGGCCACGGCGCCTTCTCGGACGTGTACCTCGCCGAGGAGCCGGGGGGCGGGCGCGTGGTCATCAAGGTCCCCCACGACGCCCTGATGGGCGACGTGGGGGCGTTCGACCGGTTCCGGCGCGAGATGGAGATCGTCGACAGGCTGGACCACCCCGGCATCCAGCGCTCGTTCGACATGGGCGAGGACCGGACGCGGCCGTACCTCGTGCTCGAGTACGTCGAGGGCGTCACCCTGCGCGAGGTGGAGCGGCAGGCCGGCCGGCTGCCGACGCCCCAGGCGGTGGACATCGCCACCCAGCTCGCGTCGGCCATGGCCCACGCCCACGCCCAGGGGATCAGCCACCGCGACCTCAAGCCCGAGAACGTGCTGGTCACGCCCGAGGGCCGAGTCGTGGTGACCGATTTCGGGATCGCGCTGATGGCGGGCGCGCGCCGCCTGACCTGGCGGTGGCTGACCTCCTCGCTGGGCACGCCCGACTACATGGCGCCCGAGCAGGTCGAGGGGAAGCGCGGGGACGCGCGGACCGACGTGTACGCCCTGGGGGTCATCCTGTTCGAGATGCTCACCGGGCGCGTGCCGTGGGAGGGCGACAATCCGCTCTCGGTGATGGCGCAGCACGTCAATGCGCCGCTGCCCTCGCTGCTCGCCATCGACCCGAACATCCCGGCCCCGCTCGAGGCGATCGTCACGAAGTCCTTGCGCAAGAACCCCGACCAGCGTTATGCCGACGCCGGCGAGCTCCACGCAGACCTCGAGCGGTGGCAGGACCTCGATGTCTCGCGGTTCCAGTTCGGCGAGGACGCCGTGCAGCGCTCGATCCGCGACCGCGGCGGACTGCCGCTGGTCGTGGCGGGGATCAGCCTGGGGTTCCTCGCGGCCAGCGCGCTGTTCGTGGCGCTGTTCTACCTGCTCGCGCATCACTAGCCCGAACTTCCAGCCAGGAACGGGCCGGCCTGTGCACGAATCGGCCCACGTGGGGTGCGGCGCTCTGACTACAGCGAGCCGGGAGAGACCCCGATCAGCTCGAACGCCCGGGCCTGGAGCGGCGTGGG
>JAJYMP010000564.1 GCA_021786915.1 Chloroflexota bacterium | reverse complement strand
CGCGAGGTACCGGGCGGGCGGGACCGCTGCGACGAACAGCAAGGTTTCTGCCGCCCGGACGGAGTCCCGCACGAGGTCGCCTTCCGCCCGACGCATTACGATGCACGTGCCTGGCCTCAGCCCGAGCTTCAGGAGCGATCGAATGCTTGCCGCCGCGTCCCGTCAATGGTGGGTCCTCGTCGTCGAGGGCGTCCTCGGGGTGGTCTTCGGGGTCCTCGTCCTGCTGCTGCCCGGACTGACCCTGGTCACGCTCGCGTACCTGTTCGCAGCCTGGGCGATCATCAGTGGCGTCGTGGCCATCGTCGAGGGGATGCGAGTCGCCGAGGAGCGGGGCCGCTCGTGGCCCTTCGCCATCACAGGCGTCGTGTCCATCGTCGCCGGGATCCTCGCCGCGCTGCTGCCCGGCCCGACGATCTCCGCGCTGATGCTCTTGCTGGGCGCCTGGCTCGTCGTCGGCGGGATCGCGCACTACCTGACGGCCTACCGCATCCGCGAGCAGGTCGACGACGAGTGGCTCATCGCCCTGGTCGGCGCGATCCGCGTCGTCGCCGGCCTCGTCATCCTGCTCTTCCCGATGGTGGGCGCGCTGCTCACGGTGGCCTACATCTCGTGGTCCGCGATCTTCGCCGGGGTCATCGCCATCGCGATGGGCCTGCGGCTGCGGAGACTCCGCAATGCCAAGAGCTGGAGCGTCAGCGCGGTGCGGTGACCGGGGATCCGGCGGGCGCGCCAGCCGAGCCACGCCGGGAATGCCGCCGTCCGGACCGCGAGCACTGCCACCGACAACACGATCCAGAACGCGCCGGCGAGCGTCGTGGCCGTCGGCGCCGCGAGCGAGGGGACGAGCCACGACCGGGCCTCGAGCCAATCACCGGTCGGCGTCCCAGGACGGAGCCGGATCCAGGCAACGTCAATCGCGGCGCCGCCATGCCCGAGCCAGTGGAGCAGGAGGACGCCGCCTGCGATGAGCGTGATCGTCTGGTCAGACACGGTCCGGCGCCTCCATCGGCTCGACGCGGAAGACGGGGTGGTCCCCGGCGCTGGGGAGCGCCGCGAAGAATTCGCGTGCCCGCCAGCCCATCCGGTCGCGGTATGCAGTCACGACGCGAGCGTGCTCGCCGCCCTGGACCTCGACCGCGCGAAACGGCTCGCGGGTCCGGCCCCGCCGCAGCTCGCCCTGGCCCGCCGCCCGCAGGTTGCGCACCCAGTGCGTCTCACCGCCGCCCGAGACGAGGTAGCGAGCGCCGTCAACCTCGAGCGTCGGGATGGGCGTCCGAATGGGGCGCCCCGTCCGTCTGCCGGTCACCGTGAGCGTGGGGCCCCCGAGCCAGACGGTGATCGGGTTCACGACGTGGGCCATGAAGAACCTGGAGGGTATGTACGGCCGTTGCCGCGGCTCAGTCGGGGCGGTCGTCACCCGGTCGTCAGTCTGCTGCATCGAAGGGCTCCTTCGGTCGGTGCGTGCGGGGTGCCTCCGCGGTCGGCGCCAGCGCCTGCCGAGGCAATCGCTCGACAGCGATGAGCTCCAGGCCAGCGTCGCGCAACCGGGTCATCAGGCCGAAGAGCGCGGCCTGGTCGAGGTCCGCGAAGACGAGCCGCGAATTGCCGTCCGGCAGGAGCCGGAGGGTGTGGCAACCGAGGGACCTCGCACGCCGCTGGTCGAGGTGGCCAGCAACCTGGATTTCGTAGCGGTCCATGCCGCGATCTTCGGGCCCGCGCCGCGCGGAGGCGCCTCCCGGAAGGAGGGTTCTCGTCGAGTTGCCGCCCTGCCGAAAGGAGGGGCCGCAGCGCCGAGGGCCGGGCAGTCTCAGACGAGGCCGAGTTGTTGGGCGTACAGGAGCGCCTGCGTCCGGCTCGTCGCGCCGAGCTTGGCGAGCACGTGGCCGACGTGCCACTTGGCCGTGCCGAGCGAGACGGTCAGGCCGACGGCGATCTCGGCGTTGCTCGCCCCCACGGCCATCATGCGCAGGACGTCCAGCTCGCGGGCCGTGAGCGTCTCGACCAGCCGACCGTCCGCGGCCCGCGAGACCGAGGACTTCGGCCTGGGCTGCTGCCGCGGGATTGACGCCGTCCGCTCCGCGGCGAAGGCGTCGAGGACCAGGTCCACGAACGCCGGCGCAGCCGTGCGCATCAGGGGCACGAGGTGGGCGATCCGCCGCCCGTCGTCGATGAATCGCCGCACGTAGCCGGCCGGCGCGGCAAGGCGGACGGCCCGCTCGAGCATCCGCAACGCATCCGGACGGCGCCCCATCGCATCGGCCACGGCCGCCTCCAGGACGCCGATTGAGATCAGCTCTGCGACGGCGCCGGAGGCCTCCTGCTCCTGCCTCGTCCACGAGAGGAGCTGACGCGCCTCCTCGAGCCTGCCCTGGGCCAGGCGCACCCGAGCGATCGTCGTCTCCATGGAGCGGCGCAGGACCTCCAGCATGGGCGAGCCGGGTGGAGCCTCTGGTGTGGCCCGGTCCGCCCAGAGCGCCGCCCCGGGCACATCACCCAGGCACAAGCGGATCCGCGCCTCGAGCTCGGCGGTGAGCCCCGGAAGCGCCACGCCCGTCGTCCGCA
>JAJYMP010000665.1 GCA_021786915.1 Chloroflexota bacterium | reverse complement strand
GGCCTCGCGGTCCGCCTCCACGCCGACGAGCTTGCCCCCTCGGGTGGTGCCGAGCTCGCCGCTGAGCTCGGTGCGCTCTCAGCGGACCACCTGCACACGCCGTCCGACGCGGGGCTGGTCGCCTTGGCCGAGGCCGCCGGCGGCGACCACCCCACCGTGGCGACGCTGCTGCCGGCGACGACGTGGTTCCTCATGGCCGCCGAGGCGGCGCCGGCCCGCCGGTTCATCGATGCCGGGGTGCCAGTGGCGCTGGGGACGGACTTCAACCCCGGCACGTCGCCCACGCCCAACCTGCCGCTGGTGATGACGATCGCCTGCCTCGAGATGGGCCTGTCCCCGGCCGAGGCCCTCGCCGCCGTGACGATCAACGCCGCGCACGCCGTGGGCGTGGCCCGCGACGCGGGGTCCCTGGAGCCCGGCAAGCTCGCCGACATCGTGATCTGGCGGGCGCCCCACGTCGGCCAGTTGCCCTACTGGGTGGGCGCCGATCTGGTCGACGTGGTGGTGAAGCGAGGCCGCGTGGTGTACCGCCGCGGCTGCTGACAGGACGGCAGCGACCGCCCCGACGACCGGCCCGACTCAGGCGCCCAGGAGGCCGACCGCCAGCAGCGCCTGCGCGACGTGGTAGGTGACGATGACGCCGAGCCGCAGCCCGGGCCCGCCCCGCGAGCGTCCTGCCGTCGCGCCCGCCGCCACGAACTCGCCCCAGCCCAGCATGGCGTCGGAGGCCACGAACAGCCACGCCCCCACGATCAGCGCGGGCATGAGGGTCGCCGTCGCGGCCACCGCCATGACGCAGATCACGGTGAGGTAGACGCAAGCCGCGACCTCGAGGCCCGACGGCCGAGCGGCCCGCACGATCTGGCCGCCCACCACTCCGATCATCGCGAGCCCGGCGACGACCCCCGCCGCCGCGCCCCGACCGGAGAGCGGCAGCGCACCAGTCGATGACCGCGGCGCCGGCCGCGGCCGCCACCTACCCCCACGCGAGCGGCGACACGACCTCAGGCCTTCCCGCGCGACTCCAGGAGCACGGTGGTCGTCTCGGCCGGCAGCCCGGACAACGAGACCGAGAGCTTGGCCTGCACGGCAGGCTGGGCACCGCCCATCTCGTGGAGGAACTGCTTCATGGCCTCGTCGCAGTCAGCCTCCTCCTCGCAGACGGGCATCGGGATCACGATCTTGGGCTCCAGCTGGGCGATCAGCGCCGCGGCCGTCGTGGCGGACAGCGCCCCGCCCACCGGCACGCACGCGATGTCCACCGGGCCGATGTCGGCGAGCTTCTCCTGCGTGAGCTCGTGGCCGATGTCGCCGAGGTGGATCGTGTGGAGCCCGTCGAGCTCGGTCACGAAGGCGGTCTGCTTGCCCCGCTTGGCGCCGCGCTCGCCGTCGCGGTACGTCCGGACGCCGGTGATCAGCGCGTCGTGCACCTCGTACTCGCCGGGACCGTCGAGCACGAACGCCGACTCGAGGCTGCTCGGGATGGCGGTGAGGCCGTCTCGCGACGTCTTGATGGGCTTCTTGCCCAGGCCCGCGTCATCGGGATGGCTGAAGGTGATGACGTCGCCGACGATGCCGCGACCGGTCGGGCCGACGATGGACGGGTAGGGATCGTTGATGACGACAGCGTCCCGGCCCTTGAGCCGAATGCAGGTGCGTCCGTACCAGGTGAGCTCCATGCGGGGATTCTGGCACAGGTCACTCACCCCGGGCTTTGCGCCTGCGCTCCACCCTGCGGCCCGGAAAAGGGAGGGACCGGAGATGCCTGCCCAATTGGCATCTCCGGTCCCGAGGGAGGGAGGATGGAACCTGAGGGGGTGTTCCGACACGAACCATAGGCCGGGTCCGATTCAGGGCCGAGGAGGCGAACGGTTAAGAAAGGAACATTCGTCACTGGCCGTGCGGCCACGCGGGGATGGCATGATCCCAGCCATGACCCATCGACGCCCCAGACTGGCCGCCATCTCTGCGCTGCTCACGCTCGTGCTCGTGGCGGCCTGCAGCAGCACCGCCCCATCCCCGTCGGCGGCCGCATCGGCCGGCAGCGCCCAGCCGAGCGTCACGTCCGATGCCCCTCCCGCGACGCCCGGCGCCGTCTCCGCCTCGCCTTCTGTTGCGCCGGGCGCCTCTGCCACTGCCGCGGTCAACTGCTCCGACGTGTCGGCCACCGCCAGCTTCTCGCCCCAGCCCATCGGGCCGGACGATCCCGACGCCGCGCTGTTCACGAAGATCGAGGGCGCGGTTCAGGCCATCCGCGGCCTCACCGCCAGCAAGCCGGTGCCGCGCAACACGCTCGACCAGGCAGGGCTCTGCGCGTTCCTGCGCCAGTCCTTCAACCGTGACAACCCGCCCGAGCTCGTGAGCGCCACGGAGCGCCTCTACCAGCAGCTCGGCCTGCTCGCGCCTGGCGTCTCGCTCGAGAAGCTCTATCTCGACCTGCTGGGCAGCCAGGTCGTCGGGTTCTACGACCCCACGAGCAAGCAGATGTACGTGATCTCGAGCACGGGCCTGATCGGCCCGGCCGAGCAGATCACGTACGCGCACGAGTACGACCATGCCCTCCAGGAC
>JAJYMP010000377.1 GCA_021786915.1 Chloroflexota bacterium | reverse complement strand
GCGTGATCTCCTTGTCGGTCGCCGACGACGGCACGCCGAGCACCTGGTAGTAGTCCTTCTCGAACCACTCTCGCTGCGCGGGCACGGCTCAACCCCGGACGCGGACCATCGCGGGGCGTAGCACCTGGCCGCGCCAGCGGTAGCCCGCACGCAGGACCTCGTCCACCGCCACCGTCTGCGGGGCGGCGCCCTCGGGGGCGCCCTCGTCACCGATGCCGCCACTCGCAGCGGCAGCCGCCTCGTCACCGATGCCGCCACTCGCAGCGGCAGCCGCCTCGTCACCGACGCCGCCCCCAGCAGGGCCGGGAGCGTGCGCGACCGCGTCGTGGACGGTCGGGTCGAAGGGCACGTCGACTGCGTCGACCCGTTCGAGGCCTTCCTTGGCGAGGACGTCGAGCAGCTGCTGGCGCGCCTGGCCGATCGCCCGGGCCTCCTCGGACAGGGGCCCGCTCTGCCGGTCGGGCGCGCCGGCGGCACCGGCGTCGTCGGCGCGCGCGGCACCGCCTCGGGGACCGAGGTGGGCCCAGGCGAGATCCAGGTTGTCGAGCACCGGCAGCAGCTTCGTGACCAGGTTCGCCTCGGCACGAGCCCCCTGCTCCTGCTGGAGGCGAGCCACCCGCTTGCGGTAGTTGTCGAAGTCGGCCATGAGCCGCTGGAGCGACTCCAGGTACTCGTCGCGCTGGGCGGTCAGCGCTGCGACGTCCGTCAGGATCGCAGCCTCCTCCGCGCCTTGCCCACCAGCACCTTCCGCCACGGGCCGCGCAGCCGCACCCCCGCGCTCTGTGGACGCGACGTCGCTCGCAGGAGCCTCGCCCGGCGCTTCTGCAACGGCCGAACCGGCACCCTCCACACCGGCGGCACCGGCCGGAGCGTCGTCGCCGGCTTCCTCGACGCCAGCGTCGTCGTCGGCCCAGCGCGCCGCAGCATGATCAGCCCGGCCGCTCATTGCTCGTCGACGATCTCGGCGTCGACGACCTCGCCCTCGGCGGGCTCGTCGGACGACCCGGCGCCGCCCGACGTCGCGCCACCGCCCGGCCCGCCCGCAGTACCGGCGGTCGCCGACGCGCTCTGCGACGCCTGCTCGTAGAGCCGCTGCGAGAAGCTCTGGCTCGCGGTCATGAGACGCTCGGTCGCGCTCTTGATGGCCTCGACGTCGGTGCCCGCCAGCGCGTCCTTCAGGCGGGCGAGCGCGCTCGACACATCCTCCTTCTCGGAGCCCTGGAACTTGTCGCCCTGCTCACGCAGGAGCTTCTCGGTCTGGTACACGAGGGTGTCCGCGGTGTTCCGCACCTCGGCCTCCTCGCGCCTGCGCCGGTCGTCCTCGGCGTGCGCCTCGGCGTCGCGGATCATCCGCTCGATGTCCTCCTTGGCGAGCGCGGACTGCCCGGTGATCGTCATCGATTGCTGCTTGCCGGTGGCGCGGTCCTGCGCGGACACGTGGACGATCCCGTTCGCGTCGATGTCGAAGGTGACCTCGATCTGGGGGATGCCCCGCGGAGCCGGGGGAAGGTCGACGAGCTGGAACTTGCCCAGCGTCTTGTTGTACATCGCCATCTCGCGCTCGCCCTGGAGCACGTGGATCTCGACCGACGGCTGGTTGTCCTCTGCGGTCGTGAACACCTCGGACCGCTTGGTCGGGATCGTCGTGTTGCGCTCGATGAGCCGGTGCATCACGCCGCCCTTGGTCTCGATGCCGAGGCTGAGGGGCGTGACGTCGAGGAGCAGGACGTCCTTCACCTCGCCCTTGAGCACGCCCGCCTGGACCGCCGCCCCGACCGCGACGACCTCGTCGGGGTTCACGCCCTTGTGGGGCTCCTTGCCGGTCAGGTCGAGCACGAGGCTCTGGACCGCCGGCATGCGGGTCGCGCCCCCGACGAGGACGACGTGGTCGATGTCGGAGGTCTTCAGGCCCGCGTCCTTGATGGCCGCCTCGAACGGCCCGCGGCACTGCTCCACGAGGTCGTGGGTCAGCTCGTTGAACTTCGCCCTCGTCAGCTTCACGTCCAGGTGCTTGGGCCCCTCGGAGGTGGCGGTGATGAAGGGCAGGTTGATCTGGGTCTCCTGCACCGAGGACAGCTCGATCTTGGCCTTCTCGGCGGCCTCCTTCAGGCGCTGAAGGGCCATCTTGTCGGTCGAGAGGTCCACGCCTTCGGTGTCCTTGAAGGTCTTCACCAGCCAGTCGATGACCTTCTGGTCCCAGTCGTCGCCGCCGAGGTGGGTGTTGCCCGAGGTGGACTTGACCTCGAAGACGCCCTCGCCGATCTCGAGGATCGACACGTCGAAGGTGCCGCCGCCGAGGTCGAAGACGAGGACCGTCTGGTCCTTCTCCTCCTTGTCCAGCCCGTAGGCGAGGGCCGCCGCGGTCGGCTCGTTGATGATGCGGAGCACCTCGAGCCCGGCGATCTGCCCGGCCTCCTTCGTGGCCGTGCGCTGCGCGTCGTCGAAGTACGCGGGGACGGTGATGACCGCCTGGTTCACGCTGTCACCCAGGTACGCCTCGGCGTCACGCTTCAGCTTGCCCAGGATCCGGGCGGAGATCTCCTGGGCGGTGTACGCCTTCAGATCGGAA
>JAJYMP010000443.1 GCA_021786915.1 Chloroflexota bacterium | reverse complement strand
CTGCTGCACCCGTTTGGTGAGGCGGACCAGGTCCTCGACGGGCACGGAGAGGAACCCGTTCGAGACCTCCACGATGTCGAAGCCCATCTGGGCGCACTCGTCGAGGTACCGCTCCACAAGCGCGGGACCTTCTGTCAGCACGTGTTCGATGAACCCGCCGGTCGACACGAGCACCTGGTGCCGGTGAGCGGTCTCGATGAGGTCGCTGACGGCGGTCTTCGGCATGAGGCTGAACGAGCCGCCCGCGAACTTCAGGATGTCCACGTAGCTGCCCATGGTTTCCAGCACGTCGGCAAGGTAGCGGGGTCCCATCGGTGTGTAGTACGGCCCGCGTATCTCGGTCAGCCCGCGCGAGCGCGGCTTGGCTTCCCGCTCGTTGAGCCGGATGAAGGGAAAGGCTCGCTCTTCCTCGGCCATGGTGCAGTCCTCCTCGCAGCCGCAATGGCGTGGCAGTCGCCATGGTGTGGCGGGCCCGCCGCGATTCCCCCGATCCTCCTCGCCGAGCGCCGTGTCAGCGCGCCTCGCGCAGCCGTCGCTCGATCGACTCGACGTCGCGAGTGAGCGCACCGGCAGCCGTGCCGCGGCGGTAGTCGAGCTTGACCTGCACGGTCACACGGGGCGCCTCCTCCGCGACCTTCTCGACGCAGGCCCGGATGACGGCCATCACGGCGTCCCAGTCGCCTTCGATGTTGGTGAACATGGCGTTGGTCTCGTTGGGGAGACCGCTCGATCGGACGATGCGCACGGCTTCCGCGACCAGCGCTCCGGTCGACTCTCCGGTTCCCAATGGCATGACGGCGAACGCGGCAAGCATGGTGACAACCTCGTCTGGGGACATCAGTTCTGGCGCGCGCTGCGGTGGCTTCGGGCCTGTGCTCCACCGACCCCTGGGCCGGAGGTGGCGGCCGCGGGCCCGAGCAGGGCGGTCAGCTCGGCCACGGTCCCGTGCTCAAGGTCGGCCACCGCGTGGGCGATGCGATCTCGACGCTCCGGGTCCAGCACGGAGCCGGCCAGCCGATCGAACTTGGCGCGCACTGCCGCCCAGTCGAGTGGCCGTGTCCGGTAGCCGACGTAGTCGTCCTTCTCGCACCGCAGGGTGCGGCCGTCGCTCAGGCGCGCGACGATCCGGCAAGGCTCCTCGGCGGGGAAGCGCCGGCTGAGCTCGGGGTCGGCGCGAACCGTGATCCGCTGGAGCAGCTGCTGGACGTCCGGCCGCCGGATCCGGTCGAGCAAGAACTGCTCTGGCATGACCTGGCCGTCGAGCAGCGCGACGGCCAGCAGGTAGGGGAGGGAATGATCGGCCTGCTCTTTGGTCCGGGCGGCATGGCGGTCCCCGGCTGTCCCGCCACCGATGATGTCGTAGGCGACGTCGAACGTTGAGAGCTCGAGGCGCGTGAGATCGGTGGCCCGCAGCCCGCTCTGCTCCCGGAGCTCGAGCACACCCTCGATCGCCGATTGGCTGTGGATCTCCGCGTTGAACCGCTTCAGGACGGTGGCTCGCACCCGCTCGAGGTCCTCCGTCGCCCAGTCGATCTCGAACGGGCCAGCGATGGATTGCATCAGACCACCGCTCCCCTCGAAGACTTCCGAGGGCCCGCTGATGCCCCGCTGCGCGAGCAACGTCGTCTGGACGGCACAACTCGCCATGAACGGGTAGGCGAGACCTTTCCAGTTGGACAGCTCGCCGGTTCGGGTGACCCGGAGGCCGTTCAGGGCGGTGCCGGCCAACGCAAGCGCGTGGCCAGTCTTCGCGCGATCCAGCCGGAGCGCCTTGGCCGCCCCGGCCGCGACGGCATAGGCCCCCTGCACCGTGTGGTCGAAGCCGCGGTCCCGCACCGGCGCGACGTCTGAGAGCCGGCACTGCACCTGGTAGGCGACCGCCAGGGCGGTCAGGAACTCGCGGCCCGTGCAACCCGCGTACTGGGCCACGGCGAGCACGGCCGCGACGTTGTCGCTCGGATGGCAGGTCTCGTGGGGGGCCAGGTAAGCGTCGTTGAAGTCCAGGTACCGGATGAGCGCGCCGTTGTAGAGCGCAGCACGATCGGGCGCCGACTTGCCGTGGTTCACGAGGCGACACCTGGCGATACCGCCCTGGTCCCGGACGTGCTCGAGGACGGCGTCCACCGGCGCGGCATCGAGCGCGCCGTACGCACAGGCGAGCGCGTCGAGGAGCCGGATCTCGAGCGCCTCCACGGCGAGACGTGACAGGCCCTCGAACGAGGCCCGCACAACGAAGGCAGCCAGGTCGGAGACGATGCTCGGCGGCTCTCCAGACGGCCGCTCGGGCACCGCGACCGGGTCAGCTGGCTCGCTCGAGGATGGCACCGGTGACCTCCAGGATGGCCCGTGTGACGTCGATGCCGACCGGGCACGCGTCCACGCAGTTGAAGATCGTCCGGCAGTGCCAGACGCCACTGCGGTCGGCCAGGATGTCCAATCGCTCTGCGCCCCCCGTGTCCCGTGAGTCGAAGATGAAGCGGTGAGCCTGCACGATCGCAGCGGGGCCGACGTAGCTCCGCTGGGCCCAGAACGACGGACACGAGCTCGTGCAGGCCGCGCACAGGATGCAG
>JAJYMP010000431.1 GCA_021786915.1 Chloroflexota bacterium | reverse complement strand
ACGATGCGCAACGTGACCCAGAACCTCTTCGGCGCCTTCGTCTACAACGGCCTCGGCCGGCCCATCGCGCTCGGCGTGCTGTACCCCTTCACCGGGATCCTGCTCTCGCCGATCCTGGCCGCTCTCGCCATGTCGTTCAGCTCGGTCACCGTCATCAGCAACGCCAACCGCCTCAAGCGGTTCCGCCTCGCAGGAGTCTCCGCATGACCCCCGATCGCATCCTCGTCACCCTCGTCGGCCTTACCGCAATCGCCGCCGTCGCCTGGTTCTTCTGGTTCAAGCGGGCCGAGGGCGTGGCCGCGGCTACCGTGTCCGACGGCTACCAGGAGGTCATGATCCTCGTCAAGGGCGGCTACACCCCGGACACGATCCGCGTCTCGGCCGGCAGGCCCGTTCGCCTTCTCTTCCGGCGCGAGGAGACGGCCGCCTGCTCGGAGCAGGTTGTGCTCGCCGACTTCGGCAAGTCGGCCGTGCTGCCTGAGGGCCACGTGGTGCCGGTGGAGTTCCTGCCGGCCGAGCCCGGCGAGCACGAGTTCACCTGCCAGATGGGCATGCTGCGCGGGCGGCTGCTCGTGGAAGCGGTATGACCCCGCGCACGGAGCCTGGGACACAGGCCACCGTGCACACAGCGGTGGCGGCCCGGTCCCCCCAGGGCCGCCACCGCTGCCCTGTCTGCGACGGGGCGATCGGGCCAGAAGGGGGCGTGGCGACCCGCTACGAGGGCATGACCCTGGTCTTCCGGGCCGCCGGCTGCCGCGCCTCGTTCGAGCGGGAGCCCGAGCGGTACCTGCGTGCGGACGCCTTGCCCGCGTACGGATGCGACGAGTCCCCGGCCAGCGAGTGGTGCTGCGACCGGTAGGGTGCGGGGGCACCTCGCGAGCCGGTGGGAATCCCGAGCTGGCAGGTCGGATATCCCGGGAGCCGCCTGACTATCGGCCCTCGCCGCCGATGCCGCCCGCCGCGTTCACTCCGTACATGCACCTCGCTGGATCGAGCCGATGACCGCTGTGACCGCCGCTCGGGCCATCCTGGGCGATGGCGCCGTTGGGTTGCGGCGCCTGGACCTGCGGCGCGTACTGCGGGTCGTGGGGCCAGCCTGGATCGTCATGCTCGCCGACGTCGACGCGGCGAGCGTCGTGACCGCCGCGCAGGCGGGCAGCCGCTTCGGCTACGCCATGCTCCTGCCGCTGCTCCTCCTCATCCCGGTCCTGTACCTCGTGCAGGAGATGACGGCGCGCCTCGCGATCGGCACCGGGCTCGGCCACGCGGAGCTCATCCGTCGCCGCTACGGTCTGGGCTGGGGCGTCGCCGCCGTGGGCTCCATGGTCGCCATCGACCTCCTCGCCTACGTCGCGGAGTTCGCCGGCATCGTCCTCGGGGCGAGCCTGGTCGGCATTCCCGCCCCGGTGGCGGTCGTCGGAGCGTTCGTGCTCCATGCGGTCATGGTGCTGACGGGCAGCTATGGGCGGTTCGAGCGAATGGCGCTCGTGCTGTCGTTCGGGCTGTTCGCGTTCGCGGGGCTGGCGGTCGTCTCCCATCCGGATGCCCGGGCGGTCCTCGGCGGGCTGTCGCCGCTCCAGCCGTTCGGACGGGCAGGCTACCTCGACCTCGTGGTGGCGAACGTGGGCGCGGTCATCATGCCCTGGATGCTCTTCTACCAGCAGGCCGCCACGGTGGATAAGGGTCTCGAGGTCGCCGACCTGCGCGCGGCGCGGTGGGAGACGCTGGCTGGCGCGATCGCGAGCGAGCTGCTCATGGCGGCGATCGTCGTGGCCGCCGCCGCAGTGACCGCCCAGGGTGGAGCGCTTCGCGCGATCGTCGCCGGCGGGCTCGCGCTGCCGTCCGGGCTGGCCGCGCTCGTGAACGGGGGTGGCGGACCGCTCATCGCGATCGGCATGGTGGGGTCCGGACTGCTGGCGGCGATCGTCATCTCGCTCAGCTCGGCCTGGGCCTGGAGTGAGCTCTTCGGATGGCCGCACAGCCTGAACCTCTCGCTGCGGCGCGCGCCGGCGTTCTACGCCCTGTACCTCCTCGAGATCGTGCCCGCGGCGCTCGTCGCGCTGCTCGCACAGAACCTCGTCGCGGTGGTGATCGGCGCGATGGTCCTCAACGTCGTCGTGCTCGCGATCCCGCTCACGTTCCTCATCCGGCTCTCGGGCGACCGATCCCTGCTCGGCGCTCTGGCCAACTCCCGGCGTCGGAGCCTCTGCCTCTGGGCTCTCACGGGCGGCCTGCTCGCACTCGGACTGTGGAGCACGGCGAGCGTCCTCCACGGGGCTTGAGCGGCGGTCGCGGTCGCACGACGCACGACCCACCGGAAGTCAGCCAATGCGCGGCCTCCTGGTTCTCCCCCAGGTTTCAGGCCGGACTCATCGCCGGCTCAGGCCAGCGCACGACGCTGGGCAGCGACGGCGAAGAGCAGGAAAGCCGACCCCGGTGGTCGGGCTCGATCGACCTTTGGCGGAGGAGACGGGTCATGGGCGGAGACGACTTCGGCGGCGGCCTCTGGATCCTGGTGGCGTTCAACTCGATCCTGTTCATCCTGTTCGCCGCGAGCTTCTTCCATCCCCG
>JAJYMP010000416.1 GCA_021786915.1 Chloroflexota bacterium | reverse complement strand
ATGATCAGGTCTCCCGGCTCGAGCGTGATCTCCTGACTGACCAGGCTCACGAGGCTGGGCACGTCGAAGAGCAGGTCGCGGGTGTTGCCGTCCTGCATCAGCGTCTTCTCGCCGTCGCGGATGATCCACGAGCGGAGCCGCAGGCCCTGGGCCGGGTCGACCTCGTCGGGCGTGACCAGCACGGGGCCAACGGGCAGGAACGTGTCGCTGCCCTTGGCGCGCAGCCACTGCCCGTCGCCCTTCTGGCCCTCGGCGAGCGCCTGCGGGTTGCCCTGCCAGTCGCGGGCCGAGACGTCGTTGACCACCACGTACCCCGCCACGTGGCCCATCGCCTCGTCGGGCGGCACGCGCCTCGCGCGCCGCCCGACGACCACCCCCAGCTCCACCTCGAGGTCGAGCGCGTGGGTGCCCGGCGGCTGCACGATCGATTCGCCGTGGGCGATGATCGTGTTCGCGAACTTGGCGAACATCAGGGGCCGCTTCGGGACCTCGCGGCCCCCCTCGCGCGCATGGTCCGCGTAGTTGAGTCCGATGCCCACGATCTTCTCGGGCAGCCAGACCGCCGGCAGCGGCCGCCTCGAGGCGGGGTCGCGTCGCGTCGCCTTCGCCTTCACCGCACGGCGGACCGTGCGCTCGAGGGAATCGCGCCACCCAGGGATGATCACCTGGTTGCCCGGGAAGAACACCGTCTGCGACCAGGGCGCGTCGCGGGGCTCGAACTTGGCCAGCTGGCCGCCCGTGATCAGCTCCCCGTCGACCAGGACGCCGACCCGGGGCATCCCCAGTCGGTCAGCGTGCGCGTATAGACGCATTGGCGCCTCCTCAGCCGCCCGACGCGCTGGGCGCGGGCGATGACGATGCCGCCGGGGACGCGGACGGCGCAGAACACTGCGGCTCGGGCGGGGCGATCAGCTTGCCGTCGCTCGACAGGCGCTCGGCGTACCGCAGGAAGAACTGGTCGATGGTCTGGGTGTCCAGGCTGTTGAGGTAGAGGGCTCGATCCCAGAGCAGGGCCGCGTACTTGGTGGGCATCTGCTCGAAGTGGGCGATGACCGGGCTGACCAGACCGGGCGACAGGCCGCAGACCGGGCTCTTGGGGAACTGGTCGTAGAACGTCTGCAGGGCGGCGAGCGAGGTGGTGTCGCAGGCGCCCTTGTCGCATGAGTAGAGCAGGACCAGCCCGCCGTGCTCGAGGTTGTGGACCCAGCCGTTGGGCGCCGCCGGGTCGTTGGGGCCGTAGACCCTGGGCTGGATCGGGCCGAGGCCGATCTGGTTGATGTGCTTGCCGGAGGCCGGCGGGCAGGTCTGGTACTCGACCTTGTCGCCGGTCTGGACGTGCTCGTTGCCCTGGTCGGGCTGGACCTGGCCCAGTTCGCCGGGCGCGGGCGACTGGACGGTGTCGATCGTCTTGCACCCGTACGCGGCCGAGGCTCCCTGCGTGACGACCACCAGGCCCACGGCCATGACGACGAACACGACGAACGAGACCAGGATCGGCTTGCGGATCTGGTCGATGAGCGTGGGGGTGGCCGGCTGGGGCGGGCGGCGGCGGTCGAACTCGCGTCGGCCGGCCCGTGTCGAGCCCGAGGGGCCGTGCGAGGCGGGCGCACCGGCACCTGCTGGCGAGCCCGTCGTGCCTTGGGGCCTGCCCGACGGGGCGGCGGGCCCCTTGACTCGGTCATGGCGTGGGTGCTGGCGGCCAGGTGCGGGCCGTCGATTGCGGTCGCTCACGCGTTGGTGCTCCGTGCGGGTGCGAGGCGCGGGGGACGGGTCGCGCCACCGGATCGCGCCGGCCCGAGGCCGGTGCCGTCGTCCGAAGCGTAGCGCGGCCGGCGAGCAGCGGTGGCGATCAGGGCTCGCTGAGCCAGTCGCGGACCGACGGGCGGCTGAGGCCCCTGAACAGTGCGATGGCGAGGACCGTCGCGAACAGGGCGAACAGCGGCTGGGCGCCCAGCAGGCCGAGGACGATGGCGGGGAGCGTGAGCGTCGAGAGCAGGCGGGCCATGGCGAGCGAGGCCTCCTTGCGCTGGAGCACGAGGGTCGTGGTGAAGATGGTGAACGCCAGCAGGCACATCACCACCACGCCGACGAGCGACACGGGGGCATCGGTCGCCTGGTCGACCACGGCCCGAAGCGAGACCCCGATGATCGCCAGGATCAGGAACGCGTAGCCGAGGAAGACCCGGACGCCGGCCGGCATCGCGAGGAAGTCGCGGAGCATGGCGCGATGATGCCAGTCCTCGCCGCTTGGCGGGCTGCGCCCGCGGTCGCCTGGCCCCAGGTGCGCGATGCGGTAGTCCCGCGGTGGTCGAGCCCGACGCTGCCGACGCCACGGGCCCTCGGGATCCAGTTCAATTCGGAAGCCCGGCCCCGCCGCTGGCGCCCAGCACGGTCGCCCCTCCACTCCGCGTGGCGCGCAACCGATCCGCGACCTGTGGACAACCCCCTTGACACCGCGCCGGGTGTTTACTAATCTCGCCTAAACCGGTTTGCTAAACCGGTTTTGTAGACCGGTTAGCTAAACCAAACCCTGGACGCAGGCTCCCGGCAGCGGCTACGGGCCACTCGGAGCACCAAGCCGCCCACGGGGATGGTAGCGAGGAGACCGTGGAGGAGCGGACCCCGCGCCGACCGAAGATCGCCGATGTCGCCCGTGCCGCGGGCGTCTCGAAGACCGCCGTGTCGTTCGCGTTCAACAGCCCCGACCGCCTGGCACCCGAAACGGCCAGTCGGATCCGCGATGTGGCGGGTTCGCTCGGCTACCGGCCGCATCCGGTCGCGCGCATGCTGACCCAGCGCCAGACCCACACCATCGGCGTGCTCACGCCCCAGGCGCTGTCCGTCATCTTCTCCAACCCCTTCTTCGGCGCGTTCAGCGAGGGTGTCGCCCTCGCCGCCGAGCAGGAGGGCTACGCGCTCCACTTCATCAGCCCGCTGCGCGGCTCGCTCGCCCGGGCGATGGACCACGCCACCGTGGACGGGGTGGTGGTGGTGGGCCTGTCGGCGGACCATCCCGAGGTGGAGCAGATCCGAGCCGCCGGCGTGCCGCTGGTGATGGTGGACTCGAGCGCGCTCCAGGACCTGCCGGGCGTGGAGATCGACGACGAGGGCGGCGCCCGGGCGGCCGCCGAACACCTGGTCGTGCTGGGCCACCGGGACATCCTGATCATCGGCGTCGAGGCTCCGGCGCCAACCCTCGACCTGGACACGGGCGGCGTCATGGGCCGCCGCCTGCGCGGCTACCAGACGGGGCTGGCCGCGAAGGGGATCGACCTGGACCCGTCGTCGGTCGTCGTCGCGCCCGCCAGCATCGAAGGGGGCCTCGTGGCGCTTCATCGGGTGTGGTCCGACGGCAAGCGTCCGACGGGCGTCCTGGTCATGTCAGACGCCATGGCGATCGGCGTCCTGCGCGCGGCGCGGGAGCTCGGGCTGCGCGTGCCCGAGGACCTCTCGGTCGTCGGCTTCGACGACATCGACGTCAGCCAGCACGTCAACCCGCCGCTGACCACGGTGCACCAGCCGATCCGCCGCAAGGGCGAGAGCGCGGTGCGCCTCCTTCTGGCCGTCGTCCAACGACGGGATCGTGACCCCGAGCAGATCCGGCTCGAGACCCGGCTCATCGTCCGGGCATCGACCGGGCCCGCGCCGCGCAGGCGGCAGGAGGTGGACCGGGTCCGAAGCTGACACGTCGATCGGCGGCGAGCGGGTAGCCCCCCGCCGGCTGTCGCAACCCCAAGGTCGTGGCATGTCGGACGCCGCCGCGGCGACCGATCAAGCGGATCCCGACCAGGCTCGGGCCGACCGGGCGTCGGCACATTGCGTGGTCAAGGCAAGTAGTTCGGAGGAGTAGCAAACGGTGAAGCACTATTACCGACTCGCGTCGCTTGTCGGCGCGGTCGCAATCGTCGCGGCTGCCTGCGGCAGCAGCGCGACCCCCAGCCCTGCCGCCAGCTCGGCCGCCCCTGCCGCCAGCTCGGCCGCCCCGGCCGCCTCGTCGGCCGCGCCCGCAGCGAGCAGCGCAGCCCCGTCACAGGCTGCCCTCAGCGGCACGATCACGGTCTGGGAGGCCTACGGCGCCTCCGGGTCCGCCGAGAAGGACGCCTTCGACTCGATGGTCGCCAGCGTCAAGGCGGCGAACCCGGGCCTGACGGTGACCGTCCTCGACGTCCCGTTCAACAACCTGTTCACGAAGTTCGAGACTGACGCCGCATCGGGCGCCGGCCCTGACCTCTACATCGCCCCCAACGACAGCCTCCCCAAGGAGGCCCGCGCCGGTCTGCTCAAGGACCTCACGTCGATGAGCAGCACGCTGATGGCAGCGCCGTACAACATCTCGCAGACCGCGATCACCGCCGACACCGTCGACGGCAAGCTGTACGCGATCCCCGAGTCCATGAAGGCGGTCGCGCTCTTCTACCGGACCGACATGCTCCCCACCGCGCCCAAGACCACTGCTGACTGGCTGACCGCGGTCAAGACGACCAAGCTCGGCCTCGTCTACGGTGCCAACGGCGGCGGCTCGTACTACCAGTGGGGCCTCTACGGCTCCTTTGGCGGCAAGATCCTCGACGGCACCGGCAAGTGCGCGGCGACCGCGAACACCGGCGTTGCCGACTCGCTCAAGTTCCTGACCGACTTCAAGGCGGCCGGCGGCGTGCTCTACCAGAACGACACCGACGCCAAGAACGACTTCATCGCCGGCAAGATCGCGGGCTTCATCGATGGCCCGTGGCAGACCGGCGACCTCAAGAAGGCCCTCGGCGACAAACTCGCCGTGGCCCCCGGCCCGTCCGGCCCCGGCGGGGCGTTCCAGCCGATGGCCGCGCCCGACGGCTTCTACATCAACGCCGGCTCCCCCAACACTGACCTCGCCGTGAACTTCGCCCTCGCGATGCTCGGCCAGGAGCAGACGTTCATGGACAAGGCCGGCCACATCCCGGCCAATACGACCCTCGTTCCCACCGACCCGATCACCAAGGGCTTCGCGGACCAGGTCGCAACCGGCTTCGCCCGGCCGACCGCCAAGGAGCTCGACAACTACTGGACCAACTTCGGCAACGCCATCGCGTCCGTGGTTGAGAAGGGCACTGACCCGACGGCCGCTGTCGCCACGGCGTGCACCGCCATGGACAAGGCCAACGGCAAGTAACTAGCGTTTGCCGGAGCCATCCGGCATGCTGCGGCGGATGGAGGCCCCTCGGGCCTCCATCCGCCGCATCCCGGCCCCTGACCAGCGGCAGTGAGCTTGGAGTCGAGGACGATGAGTGTGGGCGTGGCGGCCAAGCCGCCCGGTCGGTCGCTCTGGCGGCGGAGCGCGAACACGCGGACGGCGTACGTGTTCCTGGCGCCGGCGCTGCTGGTGATGCTGGTCATCACGTTCTACCCGCTCGTGTTCCAGCTCTGGATGTCGTTCACGAGCTACGGGCTGGGGAACCTGCGACCGACGGCCCCCGCGCCGCCGTACGTGGGCCTGGACAACTACATCCGGATCCTCGACAACAACATCGTCATCCCGAACTTCGACTTCGTCCGGATCCTGACGTTCAACCTGTTCTGGGCGTTCTCGAACGTCGTCATCCACGTGATCCTCGGCGTGGCCATCGCCATCCTGCTCAACGCGCAGGGCCTCAAGTTCCGCGGCATCTACCGGGCCATCTACATCATCCCGGTGGTCATCCCCCAGATCATCGTGGCGACGGTCTGGCGGAACATGTTCGACCCCCAGTACGGGGCGGTGAACCAGCTGATCAACGACACGATCGGCGTGCTGTTCAAGCTCCCGCCGGTCACGCTGGACTGGCTGAGCCAGCCGAACCCGATCATCGCCGCCGGCCCCCTGATCCTGCCGCTCGCCTACTTCGCGCTGATGGCAGCCAACATCTGGCTGGGCTGGCCCCTGAACTCGGTCGTCGCGACGGGCGCCCTCCAGAGCATTCCCAAGGACCTGTACGAAGCCGCGGAGATGGACGGCGCGGGCGCCTGGATGCAGTTCCGGGCGGTCACGCTGCCGCACCTTCGACCCGCGATGCTCCCCTACGCGATCTACGGCTTCGTCATCACCTTCAACCTGTTCTACCTCTCGTACTTCATGTCCGGCGGCGGGCCGTTCGGCGAGACTGAGCTGCTGGTGACGACCGCGTACCGGCTGGTCAACGAGCAGCAGCTCTACGGCGTCGCCGCGGCCTTCGCGGTCTTCCAGTTCTTCATCCTGCTGGCACTCACCCTGATCACCAACAAGCTGGGAAAGGCGACGGCCAGTTATGACGCTTGACCGCGCTCCCAGGATCGCCCTGCTCGACCCGGACCGGAGGACGCGATGACCGCCCCGACGAGCACCGCCGTGCGGCTTCCCGCGGCAGAGCGCGCGACCAAGGCCAAGGTGCAAAGGCCGAAGATCTCGCTTCGGCGCCAGCTGCTGCTCCAGCTGCTCTGTCTGGCGATCGCGGCCACGGTGCTGTTCCCGATCCTGTGGATCGTCTCGATGTCGTTCGACCCCACCAACGCGCGCCCGGTGGGCCTCAGCCTCGTCCCGGCGCATCCGTCGATCGCGGCATTCCAGCAGGTCATCGCCAAACCCACCCAGAACCCCGTCTCGTTCGTCGAGCTGGCCCTCAACAGCCTGTTCGTCGCGGTGATGATCTCGGCGGCCAGCGTCATCATCGGGATCCTCGCGGCCTATGCGTTCTCGAGGCTGCAGTTCCGGGGCCGGGAGGTCCTGATGATCGGGATCCTGGCCGTCCTGATGCTGCCCGCGATCGCGACGCTCGCCCCGCTGACCGTCATGCTGAACAAGGTCCAGGTCGGCACCTTCAACCTCAAGAACTCGCTGTTCGGCGTCGCCCTGGCAGTGACGTCGAGCCAGCTGCCGTTCGCGATCTGGAACATGAAGGGCTACCTCGACACGATCCCCAAGGAGCTCGAGGAGGCCGCGACCGTCGACGGCGCCTCCAAGCTCCAGACGTTCCTCAAGATCATCCTCCCGCTCTCGACGCCGGTCATCGCGGTCACCGCCTTCTTCGGGTTCATCGCGGGCTGGACGGAGTTCTACTTCTCGTGGAGCTTCCTGACCCACCCCGAGAACTTCACGCTGGCCATGGCCCTCAACGGGATGGTCGGGCAGTACGCGGGCAACACGCCGTGGTCCAGCTTCGCGGCGTTCTCGATCCTCGTCGCCCTGCCAGTCTCGGTGGTCTACCTGTTCCTGCAGAAGTACATCGTCAGCGGCCTGACCGTCGGCGGCGTCAAGGGCTGACGGCCCCCGCCCGGGCACCGGGCACCTCGCCCGCAACGCCTCGCGCGGCGCCTCCGGGCCCGGCAGCGTCGCCCGCCCCTCCTCGCGGCCCCGTCTTTCACGACGGGGCCGCGCCCGGTCCGCAGCCCGCTGACCCGGCTACGGCCGACCGAGGTCGATGACGACGCCCGCGTGGGCGGGCAGGGTTGCCACCGGGCGATACCCGGCGAAGCCCCCGGCCGACGTGCGCGCGGGCGCCGCCGCCTGGATGGTCGTTGGCGCGCCCACGGCCGCCAGCACCGTGGCCGACCCGCCAGGCGAGCAGAGCGGCCCGGCGTCGAGGGAGAGCGTGTAGTCGGAGGACGGCGCGTTCGAGGTGTTGGCGAGGACCAACTGGGCGTCCTGCGCCGTGACCCGCAGCCAGGCGACCACGCGGCCCGCGGCCGTGACGGGGACCGTCGAGCCCTCGTGGAGCGCGGCCTGCTCGTCGTGGAGCCGGATCAGGGAGCGGTAGGTGCTGAGCAGGCTGGACGGGTCGGCGGATTCGGTGGCGACGTTCGCCGTGGCCGTGCCGGCCGCCAGCGGCTCCCAGGGCGTGCCGGTGGTGAAGCCGCCCCGCTTCGGGTCCGCGCTCCAGGGCATCGGCGTGCGGATCTGCTCGTCGGGCTTGGAGCCCGTCAGGCCCAGCTCCTCGCCGTAGTAGATGAACGGCACGCCGGGCTCGGTGAGGAGCATCAGCGCCGCCAGCTTCGCCTCGTCCGTCCGCCCGCCCAGCGTGGTCATCACGCGCTCCTGGTCGTGGTTGGTCAGGAACGTCCCCTCCTGGTTCGCGGGCCACGCCGTGACCGTCTCGCCGAGCGCGGACGCGAGCGCGCTCGGCTGCCCCGTCTGGATCGAGGCGACCGTGGCCGAGGCGAGATCGAAGTTGAACGTGAGGTCGGCCGAGGCCGGCACGTACCTGCCCGCGACCGAGGCACCCGCCCAGACCTCGCCGATCGTCATCGCGCCGGGCGCATCGGCCTTCACACTCGCCTGGAAGTCGCGCAGCCAGGTGAGCGTCTCCGGGGTGCTGAACTGCTTCTGGCCGTCCTCGATCAGGTACGGCGCGGCGTCGAGCCGGAACCCGTCCACGCCGACGCCCAGCCAGAACCTCGCGATGGCGTCCATCTCGGCAGTCACGGCCGGATTGCGAAGGTTGAGGTCCGGCATCGACGCCCCGAACACCCCGTAGTAGTAGCGACCGCCGAGCGGGTGCCACACCGTCTGCCCCTGGGGGCCCGCGTACAGGGGATCGGTGGCCGACCAGACGTACCAGTCGGCGTAGGGGCCGTTGCCGGTCGACGAGGCGGTGAACCACGGGTTCTGGTCGGAGGTGTGGTTGAGCGTCAGGTCGAGGATGACCTTGATCCCGCGCTGGTGGGCGGCGGCGAGGAAGGCGGCGAAGTCGGCCGAGGTGCCGTAGTCGTGCTCCATCTTGCGGTAGTCGATGACGTCGTAGCCGTGGTAGCTGGCCGCCTTGAAGATCGGCATGAGCCAGATCCCGGTCACGCCCAGGTCGGAGATGGTGGCCGGGTTGCCGTCGTTGAGGTAGTCGAGCTTCGCCGTCAGGCCGCGGAAGTCGCCGATGCCGTCACCGTTGCCGTCGGCGAAGCTGCGGACGAAGGCCTCGTACCAGACGCGGTCGTCCCAGTCGTATGTCTTGGGGGTGGTCGCTGGCGCGCAGGCGCTGCCCGGGTTCCCGCTCTGGGAAGGCACCGGGTTCCCGCTCTGACCCGGAGTGGAGGCACCGCTCTGGGCAGGCGCCGAGCCGCCAGCCGTGGACGGGATCGCCGGCGTGCCGCACCCGGCGGCGAGCAGAGCGATCAGGAGCAGGGGACGGAGACGGCCGGCGGCACGCACGTCGCCAGTCTATCGGGCGCACCGTAGACTCTCGCGATGCCGATCGACACGCCCGACTGGGCCCGCGACGCCGTCTTCTACGAGATCTTCCCCGACCGCTTCGCGCGCTCCGGCCGCGTTCCCGCCCCGGGGCCCCTGGAGCCCTGGGACGACGCCCCGACGAGCCACGGGTTCAAGGGCGGCGACCTGCTCGGGATCGCCGACCGGCTGCCGTACCTGGCCGACCTCGGGGTCACGGCGCTGTACCTGACGCCCATCTTCGCGTCGGCGTCGAACCACCGCTACCACACGTACGACTACCTGGCGGTCGACCCGCTGCTGGGAGGCGACGACGCGCTCCGGGTGCTGCTCGACGAGGCGCACGCCCGCGGGATGAGAGTCGTCCTCGACGGTGTGTTCAACCACACCGGGCGCGGCTTCTGGCCGTTCCACCACGTGCTGGAGAACGGCGCCGCCTCGCCGTACCGCGAGTGGTTCCACTTCCACCCGGCGGCGCTCCAGGGCGCGCGCCCGTTCCGTCCGTACCCCTGGCACGGCGACCGCGACGAGTGGCCCGTGGACACGCCCCACGAATCCACGTGGGACGCGAAGGGCGACGAATCGTTCCGGCGCCTCGGCTACCGGGCCTGGTGGGGCCTGCCCGCGCTGCCCAAGCTCAACACGGACAACCCTCAGGTCCGCGAGCACGTGATGACGGTGGCCGAGCACTGGCTCCGCTTCGGCATCGACGGCTGGCGCCTCGACGTCCCTACCGAGATCCACACCCAGGGCTTCTGGGAGGAGTTCCGGCGTCGCGTCCGGGCGGTGAACCCCGAGGCGTACATCGTGGGCGAGATCTGGCACGAGTGCCCCGAGTGGCTGGCGGGCGACCGGTTCGACGCGGTGATGAACTACCCGCTCGCGTTCGCGGTCCTCGGGTTCGCGGCGCAGGGCCACCTGGACCCGGTGGTCGTGGGCCGGCAGGGCGAGTACGCGCGGGGCACCGTGGTCCGCGACGGGGCTGGCCTGGGCCAGGAGCTCGAGCGGCTCATGGCGCTCTACGACCCGGCCGTGACCCACGTCCAGCTCAACCTGCTCGACAGCCACGATTCGCCGCGCTTCCGGACGCTCGCCGGTCGCGACGCTGGCGCCTGGCGGCTGGCCACCCTGCTGCTCGCGACGCTGCCGGGGGCGCCGTGCATCTACTACGGCGACGAGGTGGGCGTGGAGGGCGACCACGATCCCGACTGCCGGCGCTCGTTCCCGTGGGACGAGGCCCGCTGGGACCGCGACGGCCTGGCCTGGACGAAGGCGGTGCTCGCGATGCGGCACGGCTCGGAGGCGCTTCGGCGCGGGACCTTCCGGGTTGCCGGTGGGGCCGGGCTGGCGATGGGCTACGTGCGGGCGGATGTGGGCGGCGATGTCGCCGTCGTGGCGGTCAACGCGGCCGAGGAGGGCGTGGTGCTGCCGCTGGCCGCGTCCGAGGCGGCTGGCCGCGTGCTCGAGGCGGTGGCCCTGCCCGGGTCGCCGCCAGCGGCCGTCGCTGTGCCCGCCGACGGCGCTCTGGCCGTTGCGGTCCCGCCGCGCGCAGGGATCGTCCTGCGGCCCGCGCGCTGACCGGCGTGCGTTCCGGCATGCGCCAACCCCGATCCACCCGGCAGTGCATGCCGCCCGGACTCGCGCCGCGTATCCTCGACCCTCGTGGCTGACCTTCCGTTCGACCTGCCCGAGCCGCTGGCCAGGCGCCTCCGAGCGGCCGCCGATGCCGAGGGCAAGATCGTCCGCGCGCTCGACGCGCTGGGCCCTCTGGGCGGCCGTGACGTGGCGCTCTTGGGCGTGCCCGAGGGATCCCTCCGCGCGAGCCTCCTGGCCACCGGCCTCCGCGCCCACGACGTGACGGCGCGCGACCCGCTCCGCCTGGAGCTGTCAGACGGGAGCGTGGACGCCCTGGTGGCGCTGTGGCAGGGCTTCGAGGGGGTGAGGCAGCCTGATCTCGTGGAGGCGGACCGCGTGCTGCGTCCCGGGGGCCGGCTGCTCGTGGTCCACGACTACGGGCGGGACGAGGTCTCGGCGCTGGCCGATCCCGCGGCACCGCAGTACCGCGAATGGAGCCAGCGCGGCGGCCCGTTCCTCAGCGGCGGGTTCAAGATCCGCGTGCTGCACTGCTTCTGGACCTTCGCCTCGATCGAGGACGGGCAGGCGTTCCTGGACGAGGGTTTCGGCGAGCGCGGGCGGAGTGTCGGCGCCGCGATGAAGCGCCCCCGCCTGTCGTGGAACGTCGCCGTCTACCACCGCTGGCGAGGCGGCGTCGCACCCGAGGACACGGCTGCCGACGCGGCTGAGGGCGAGGCGGCCCCGCGCTAGCGTCCCGATCCGCTGGTCCCTCGCGGGCTGAGTCGCGTCGGGGTCAGGAGCGCCACCCGCGCGCACGCGCCGCGCCGCGGACCCCCGGCTCGGGCCGGCGTCCGCGCACGCCACGGCGCGCGGCGACCCCAGCGCGACTCGGCCGCCGGCGCGCGGCGAGGCGGACCCGCGCTGGTGAAGGCTGGGGGCGAAGCGGAGTCGGGGCGATTCGTCTGCCGTCGAGGCCGTCCCCTGCTACGCTCGCCCTCATGAGCCGCAACCGGCGCGCGAAGCCGCGCGCACCGCGAACCAGGGCCGAGGGCGTCCAGCCCGCCGTGCGCGGACCGCACATCGGTCCCCTGCGCGTCACCCCGCTGCGCGTCACGCTCGGCGTCGCGCTGGCCGGCGGGCTCGCGTTCCTGGCATGGTCGGTCTTCGTCCGCGACGCCAACCAGGCCTATCAGGTGCCGATGATGGCCACTGGTCTGGCCGTGTGCGGCATCGTGCTCGCCGTCGTTGCGGTCATGTCGCTGGGCAAGGTCGTCAGCGCGGGCCGAGAGGGCCGCGACGGGACGGCCGTGCTCACGGCGCTGGTTGGCGGGCTGATCGCGGCCGCCGCGATGCTCCTGCTGGCCGGGGCGGTGGTCATGAGCCTCATCTGGACGGGCACAAAGGCGGGCTAGCCGATGGCCAGCCGGAACCCCGCCTCGTCCCAGGGTTCGGCCGGGGCAATCGAGGAAGCGCCAGGGGCGTGTGCCGATGACCGCTTGGTACACTTGGCCGGCCCTTCCCGAGGGCCGTGCCCCCATCGTCTAGAGGCCTAGGACGCCGCCCTTTCAAGGCGGAGATCACCGGTTCGAATCCGGTTGGGGGTACCACCGCCCTGCACTCGCCGGCCGCGCCGTCGGCCATGAGCCATCGGCCCAGCAGGGACAAGACTCCATCCTGTCGCTCGCCGGGCTGGTATCCTGCGCGGCGATGGAGATCATGGGCGTGACGATCCGGACGATTGTCAGCGACAACATCGCGATCCGCTGCGACGGCTGCCGTGAGGTCGTCCCCGGGACGCCGTGGCGGGTGAGCCTGCTCGACATCGTGGCCCCCGAGGTGCCGGCCGGCTGGACCGAGACCGCGCCTGTGAACCCGGGACCGCACCAGTTCCACTCGGATCCTGCGTGCGTCCGCCGGTGGATGGCTGAGCACGGCTACCGGATCTGCCGCCGGGGCACGGTTCGGGAGATCATGCGGCCGGTGATGCTGCCCACGGAGCCTCCCTCCCTCGGCCTGTGCGACGGCTTGCACCGGGACGACCACGAGTTCGTGTTGGCCTGAGACCGCCCAGATTGCCCCGCAGCCCGCGCCATCCGCCGGGCCGCCGGCCACGTCAGATCCGGTGCTACACTCGCGGCCGCATGTCCCTCCGGGCGAGCCTAGATTTGCCAAGGTTTGATCTTCGTTGCGCACGGAGTTCCGGGCGTTCCACCGGGAGAGACCGTGGCCAGTGACCCGCAGCCGCCTGCAGAGCACTCCCGGCCCGAGCGGCTCCCCCTCGGCGCGGCCAGCCGCCTCCTCGGCGTGGACCCGGACACCCTCCGCCGCTGGGCGGACGAGGGGCGGGTGCCGGCGTTCACCACGCCTGGCGGCCACCGCCGATTCGAGCGCAAGGCGCTGGAGCGCCTGATCGCCGCGCGCCGCACGGGGCCGGACCACGGGCTCGCGTCGCTCGGCTCGAACGTGGAGCGGCTGTCGGCCGCCTATCGCCGCCGCTACAGCGAGCAGCACGGGAGCTGGCTGGACCCGCGGACCCGCGTGCCGGCCGGGGACCGCGACTCGTTTCGGGAGCTCGGCCGCCAGCTGGTGGACGCGCTCGTCCGCCACCTCGACGAGACGGGGCAGGCGCGCGCGATCGCCGAGCGCGAGGCCATCGACCTCGCGGCGCACATCGGCGAGCGCCTTGGGCTGTACGGCGTGCCGCTCGCCGACGCGGTCTCGATGTTCGTCTCCGCGCGCCGCCCGTTCCTCGCCGAGCTCAGCGTCATGGCGCGGCGGCGGGGGGTCGATGCCGTGAGGATCGGCGAGATGTTCGACGCCTCGACCTGGCTGCTCGACCGGCTGCTGCTCGCCTTCGTCGCCGGCCACGAGGTCGTCGCGCGGGAGTCGGCCGCATCCCGTCGCCAGTCGCCCGCGGCTCTCCCGGGCGAGCCCGTGCGGGGGCCGGGCGCCGCTCGTGGCGACGCCGCCGCGCAGCCGCCACGTGCGGCCGCCATGACGCCGCGCACGGCCACCCACGCTCAGCCGCCGCGCGGCCGCCCTGCCCAGCCGCCGCGCGATGAGAACACAATGAGTTCGCGCAGCGAACCGTCACGGCCGGCCCGCGCGGGCGTCGGCAGCAACGCGAGCAGCGACCAAACCCCAGGCAGCGACCAGCCGGGCGAAGCGGCGGAACCGGTTGAGCCGGCGGAAGACGAGCGGAGCGCAGAACGGTGAGCGTGGCAGTCCCGGGCCTGACGGCGATCCTCGCCGCCGTGTTCACGGTCCTGCTGGTGGACCAGTGGCGCGACCGGCGTCACGGGTTCCAGATCGCGTGGGCGGTCGGGACGCTGTGCTACACGCTCGGCTCCGGCGCCGAGGCGCTGGCCGCCGCCAACGGCTGGAGCGAGCCGCTGTACCGGACCTGGTATCTGGCTGGCGGGCTCCTGACGGCCGGCTGGCTCGGCCTCGGCACCGGGTTCCTCCTCTCCCGCACCCGGTTCGGCTATGCGTACGCGGCGCTGCTGCTGTTCGCGGGCTTCATCTCCCTGGTGAGCGCCATCAGCCCGAAGAACGCCGGCGCCGGCCCGCTGCCGTTCGTGTACGCGGTGGGCACGCTCGGGACCAGCCTCGGGGTCTTCGCGATGTCGTACTTCGCGAGCGACCGGTGGTCCCGGCTCGTGGCCGCCTTCGTGGTCGTGCTCTCCATCGTCGGCATCGCGATCACGGTGGCCATGCCCCCGCTGCCCGCGCCAGGCTACCTCCTCAACGCAGCGGGCCAGCCGATCGGCGACGCGATGCCGCCGTACCTGCGCCTGATCGCGCCCGTGATGAACATCTCCGGCGGCGGGGCGCTGATGCTCGGCGCCGTCTTCTCGGCCTACGTGTTCATGCCCAAGCGGCGCGTCCTGCCCTATTCGCTGGACCCCTCCCAGCCGGGCGACCAGTCCCTGTTCAACCTGTTGATCGCCGTGCCGGCCATCACGGTCACCCTCGTCGCCTCG
>JAJYMP010000711.1 GCA_021786915.1 Chloroflexota bacterium | reverse complement strand
GCTGATTCCGCCCGGCACGATGGTTTGAGGGTGGGGGTACTTGCCCCAGATCAGGGCGCACATCTCACGCGCCCGGCGGGTGATCTCGAATGCCTCGAGGTAGAGCGACCCGGAGAGCGGCGTCAGCGCCGTCATGATGTCGCTCATCCGGGCGAACCCGTGGACCGCTCCGTGGCGGGTCGTGGACTGCTCCGCGAGGGCCCAGACCTCCGGATTCGTTGCCCGGACGATCGGCTCCGAGTAGTCCGGGCCGGCGAGCAGGAACAGGTGCAGAGGATGGTCGTACAGGAACTCGGCCGCTTGGCCGAGGTTCCGAACGACGATGCCCATCGGTGGTGGCGTGACCCCGAACGCCATCTCGATCGCCTCGGCCGAGCAGTTGGCGTGCACCCCTCCGCACACCCCGCAGGCACGGGATGAGATGAAGATCGCGTCGCGCGGGTCCCGACCCTTCAGGATGACCTCGTAACCGCGGAACAGCGTCGCCATCGAGTGGGCATCGTGGACCGTCCGGTTCTCGAGATCGACCACACTGTGGAAGGCCAGGGCGCCGGCGACCCGGGTGACCGGATCGATGCTGATCTCCTTGATGTGGCCATTCCGGGCCAGCAGTCCCTCGATCCGCTGCTGCCGCTCGGCCGTGGTCGGCTCCGGCCGATAGAGGTAGGGATTGGCCACCCCTTCACGGAGGTGGGCCTTGCCTGCCTCGTCGAAGACGACCGGGAGGTTCTTGAAGCACATCGTCAGCTCTCCTTCGGGGCGAGCTGAGCCAGATGGCCGTCGGCCGAGCCGAGGATGCCGGCCAGAGCCTCGGCACCCTCGGTGATCTGGGTCAACGTCGTCGCCGTGGTCGGCAGGGCAGCCGGGAGGATGGCGGTTTCGGCCTCGATGGCGCGGACGCCCATGGCGATCTTCGAGACCGAGGCATTGATCCCGGCGAGCGCCCTGCGAATGCGGTCGAGGAACAGGATCAGGACGATCAGGAGCAGCCACAGGGCGGCCCCGGACAGGATTGCGAGCAGAAGGTTCATCGGGTGGCCACCCCGGGCAACGAGCGGCGGACCGCCGCGATTCGGCGGGCGATCGAGGCGGACGTCGCGTCGATGATCCCTGCTCCGGCGACGAGGCGGCCGACGATGGGCAGCACCCCCTCCAGGGCGGCGATCACCTCCGTGTTCCGGACGATCCCCTCGGCCGCCGGGAGCGCGACCTTGGCCAGCCGGTCGATCTCGCGCACGTGATGGACGACCCGGACGACCTCGGCCACGAGGACGGCCGTCAGGCCGAGCGCGCCCACGAGCGTGATCACCCAGACGACGATGATGAGGCTTTCCATGACGGCTCTCCTACGCGACCCTGGCGGTCGCCGCTCCTGCGACCGGTTCGCCCAACGCCACCGCCAGCTCGTCATCCGCCCCCGACAGGTGCCCGGCGACCGAACCGAGACCGGTCGACACGGTGGCCAGCCCATCGTTCAACGCCGATACGTAGCCCCCCAGGGGCGCCGTCTGCCGCTCGACGACTTTCAGGCCGGCCGAGATCCTGCCGAGCGTCGTCCCGATGCTCCAGAGCGCGCGCCCGATCGTGATCAGGCTGACCGCCAGGACGACGACCAGGATGACCGCGTAGACCAATGTCACCACGGCCAGCAAGCCGATCATTCGCGGCCTCCGCGGAGCGCGGCCGAGAGCCGGGAGAGCCGGCCGTCGATCGAGCTCGCGACGGCGGCGATCGTCCGTGCCGTGGCGAGAATCTCACCGGCTGTCTCGTTCGTCTTCTGCAGATGCCAGATCTGGACGGTGTTGGCGGCGATGCTCTTGCCGACCGTCCAGATCGCGAGCGCGTGCGCGTCGATCCGCTCCGCGGCCCGGGCGATCCAGATCAGCAGCGCGGCCACGATCAGGACGACCACGAGGGCGATCCCGAGTGTTGCCAGCCAGAGCGTCGTGGGATCCATGGTGGGAGACCTCCTCGGTGGCTACCGATCCTTGGCCGCCGTACCGGAATGGCGGATCCAGTCGTACCCGACGTGGACGAGGCGATCCACGAACGTCCGTCGCGGCGGCGCCCCCCAGGCGCTCGGGATCTCACCCTCGCGGTCCCAGCGAGCCGTCCGGTTACGGTCTCGCTGGCTGACCCGGCGGAGCGGTCGGATGAACAGGCCGGTGAGCTTGGCGCCGCTGGCCGAGAAGGTCGAGCCGGGCGGCTTCTTGTAGAAGGGCGCGAAGCGGTCCGGGAACCCGGGCATCGTGCACCCGATGCACACCCCTCCCACGTTCATGCAGCCGCCGACGTGGTTGATCGCGCCCCGGCTGGTGATGTTGCAGTTCACCACCGGGCCCCAGCAGCCGATCTCGACGAGGCACTCCTTGTCGCCGTATGCCTCGGCAAAGGTGCCCTCCTCGTAGTAGCCGGCGCGGGTGCAGTTCCGGTGGACGGTCTCGCCGAACAACCAGGCCGGCCGGCCGAGCTCATCGAACTCGGGCAGCGGCCCGACGCCCTGCAGGAAGAGCAGGACCGCGGCGACCGTCTCGGTGAAGTTGTCGCCAACCGGGGAGCAGCCCGGGATGTTG
>JAJYMP010000135.1 GCA_021786915.1 Chloroflexota bacterium | reverse complement strand
CGGGCGGTCTTGGCTTCATCGGCTCCCACCTGGCGGCGCGGTTGGTTGAAGAGGGTGCCCACGTCACGCTCGTCGACAGCCTGATACCGGAGTACGGTGGCAACCTCTTCAACATCGAGGGCATCGCCGACAAGGTCCGCGTGAACATTTCCGACGTCCGGGACGAGCACGGGCTCCGCCACCTGATTCAGGACCAGGATTTCCTGTTCAACCTGGCCGGTCAGACCGGCCACCTTGACTCGATGGCCGACCCAGAGACCGACCTCGACATCAACTGCCGGGCGCAGCTGTCGATCCTCGAGACATGCCGGCGATACAACTCCGGGGTCAAGATCGTGTTCGCCAGCACCCGCCAGATCTACGGTCGGCCGGACTACCTTCCCGTCGACGAAAGGCACCTCGTCCGGCCCGTCGACGTGAACGGGATCAACAAGGCTGCCGGCGAGCGCTATCACATCCTCTACAACGACGTGTACGGGATCCGCACCTGCGCCCTCCGTCTCACGAACACGTACGGGCCGCATATGCGCATTCGCGATGCTCGGCAGACGTTTCTCGGCGTCTGGATCCGTCGCCTCCTGGAAAGGGAGCCTTTCGAGGTCTGGGATGGCGCCCAGCTGCGCGACTTCACCTATGTCGACGACGCGGTCGACGCCTTCCGGCGTGCCGCGCTCGACCCGAAGGCGGACGGCCAGACCTACAACCTCGGCGGCCTTGAGGTCATCAGCCTTCGCGACCTGGCGGAGCTGCTCCTGAAGGTGAACGGCTCAGGGAGTTTGGAGATCAGGGCGTTCCCGGCCGATCGCAAACGGATCGACATCGGCGACTACTACAGTGACGACCGACTCATCCGCTCCGCGTTGGGCTGGGAACCGCGTGTGTCACTCGAGGAGGGGCTGGCACGGACCCTGGCCTTCTATCGCAGCCATCTCGACCGGTATGTCTGAGTCCGGGTCCTCGGGGATTCCGCAGTCGTCGCCCGGCAGCGACTACGCCGCACTGCGAGAGGAGATCGGCGAAGCGGTCTCGCGAGTGCTGGAGGGCGGCCGGTACATCCTCGGGCAGGAGGTCGCGTGTTTCGAGGCGGAATTCGCCGCATACGCGGGGATCGCTGGTGCCGTCGGCGTGGCCAGCGGGACCGACGCGCTCGAGCTGGCCCTGCGGGCGCTCGGCATCGGGTCGGGCGACGCTGTCTTTACGGTCTCACACACAGCCGTCGCTACCGTGGCCGCCATTGAGCGGGCCGGCGCCATCCCGATCCTGCTCGACGTCGACGAGGAGTCATACACGCTTGACCCAAGACGGCTCGAGGACGCGCTCATGCACCCGATGGACCTCGGCGGCGCTCGCCCGCGCGCCGTCGCGGTCGTCCACCTCTACGGCCACCCGGCCGCCATGCCCGCGATCGTGGAGGTCGCACGTGGCGGAGGACTCCTCGTCGTCGAGGACTGTGCCCAAGCCCACGGGGCGCGGCTCGCCGGGCGGATGGTCGGAACCTTCGGCGACGCGGCGAGCTTCAGCTTCTACCCCACCAAGAACCTCGGCGCCCTTGGGGACGGGGGGCTCGTCGCGTCGGACGACCCGGGCGTCGCCCGGCGTGTCCGCGAGCTCCGCCAGTACGGCTGGCGGGAGCGATACGTGAGCGCGAGCCCCGGCTTCAACAGCCGCCTGGATGAGCTCCAGGCGGCGATCCTGCGCGTCAAATTGCGCCATCTCGACGCCGGGAATGAGCGTCGCCGGGCGATCGCGGCCGGCTACGACGTGCTCCTAAGTGGGACGAGCGTGCGAAGACCGGCCGTGCCCGCCGGCGTGAAGCACGCTTTCCATCAGTACGTCATCCGCGCCCGGGCTCGGGACGATCTCATGGCCCGTCTTCGGGATCGGGGCATAGGCACGGCGATCCACTATCCCGTCCCGGTTCACCGACAGCCGGCTTACGTCGGCCGCGTGCCCGTGCCGTTCGACCTCCGGGTCACGGAGCGACTCGTGGACGAGATCGTCAGCCTCCCGATGTTCCCCGGTCTCACCGACGCCGATGTCGGGCGGATCGCGGAGGCGATCGTCGATTGGGATCGGATTCCGGCGCGTCCCGCCCACGTTACGTGATCCACTACTGCACCTACTTCGACCGGAACTACCTCACCCGGGCGATGGCTCTCCATCGCTCGCTCGTGCGGCACAGCCCACCGTTCACGCTCTGGGCCTTGTGCCTCGACGACGACGCCCGCGCTGCTCTCGAGGCGCTGCGACTCGAGGGTGTCCGACCGATACCCCTGGCCGAGCTGGAGTCCGCGGATCCGGCGCTCCTCGCGGTGAAGGGATCGAGGAGCACCGTCGAGTACTACTTCACGTGCTCACCGAGCCTCCCGCGGTTCCTCATGCACAAGCACCCCGGCATCGGCCTCATCACATACCTCGACGCGGACCTGCTCTTCTATTCGAGCCCCCAGCCGATCTTCGACGAGCTGGGAGATGAGTCCGTCCTCATCGTCCCGCACCGGTTCCCGGATAACCTCCGGCACCTTGAGAAGTATGGCGTCTACAACGTCGGGCTCCTCGCCTTCCGCAACGAC
>JAJYMP010000656.1 GCA_021786915.1 Chloroflexota bacterium | reverse complement strand
CTCAGCTGCATGAAGGACACGGCCGCCTCGTGCGACGGGTCGGTCACCAGGGCCACGGCGTCGGCGGGCAGCCCCTCGGCGACCAGGGCGTCGCGCCACAGGTCGACCAGGAAGCGGTTCGAGCCGAGGGCCGACGCCGATCCGCGCAGGAACGCGGCGTTCCCGCTGCGCACGCACAGGCCGGCGACGTCGCTGGTCACGTTGGGCCGGTTCTCGTAGACGACGCCGATCACGCCGAGCGGCACCCGGACGCGCTCGACCCGCAGGCCGTTGGGCCGTGTCGCACGATCGACGACCTCGAAGAGCGGATCGGGAGAGTCCGCGACCTCGCGCAGTGCGGCGGACATCCCGGCGATCCGGCCGGGCGTCAGCACCAGGCGGTCGCGGCCCGGTCCGGCGTCGCCGTAGGCGGCGACATCGACGGCGTTGATCTCCAAGAGGCGCTCGGCCTGCGCGTCGAGCGCGTCGGCCACCCGGCGCAGGACGCCCGAACGCTGGGCGTCGGGAGCCTGGGCCAGCTCGCGAGCGGCGGCTCGGACCGCCTGCCCCTGGGCGGCAAGTTCTCCAATGGACATGCCCGTAGCGTAACGGAGCGCCCCCGAGGCTCGAGGCGGCGACGAGTCACCTAGCGCGCAGCACCACCAGGTCGTCGCGGTGGATGACCATGTCGCCCTCCTCGCCGTCGAGGGCCGCGGCGTCCATGCGTGCGAGGCCCTTGGCGACGCGCGCACCGGCCGGATCCAGCACGTCGATGGCGTCGCCCTGGGCGAAGTCGCCCGACCGCGCGACGACGCCGACGCGCAGGAGGCTGCGGCCCCCGTGCACCAGCGCCTCGACGGCGCCGTCGTTGACCGTGACCGACCCCCGACTCGGGGCGGCGAAGGCGATCCAGGCCTTGCGTGCGGCCAGGCGGTCCGGACGGGGCCGGAACCTCGTTCCCGCGCCGCGCGAGCCCAGAGCCCGCCGCAGCGGCTCGGACGCGCGCGCGGCTCCGATGATGACGGTGACTCCGGACCAGGTCGCCAGGCGGGCTGCGGCCAGCTTGGAGGCCATGCCCCCGCTGCCCACGCCCGAGCGGCTGGCACCCGCCATCTCCATCAGGTCCGCGTCGATGGCAGCGACCTCGTCGATCAGGGTCGCCGCAGGATCGAGGCGCGGATCGGCCGTCAGCAGGCCGTCGGTGTCGGTCAGCAGAACGAGGTGCGAGGCACCCACCAGGTTGGCCACCAGCGCGGCCAGGCGATCGTTGTCGCCGAAGCGGATCTCCTCGTCGGCGACCGCGTCGTTCTCGTTCACCACCGCGACCACGCCGAGCCGGGCGAGGGACTCCAGGGTTCCGCGCGCCTGCAGGTACTGGCCCCGGTGCGCGAAGTCCAGCGGTGCCAAGAGGACCTGTCCCACGGGCACGCCGAGTGCCCCGAAGGCGTCCCGCCACGCGTGCATCAGCAGGGGCTGGCCCACCGCCGACACCGCCTGGAGGGTGACCGCGTCGGTCGGTCGGCGCCGTCCGGCACCGACCTCGGCCCAACCCGCGGTGATCGCGCCCGAGGTCACGACGGCGACCTGCCAGCCCTCCGAGCGCAGCGCGGTGACGTCGCGGGCGATGGCGGCCAGGACGCCGACGTCGACCCCGCCGTCAGCGTTGGTGACCGACGTGGTCCCCACTTTGACCACCACGCTACGCGTCGTCATCGTCCTCCCTCCGCTCGCGGCGCGCGCGGCGCTCCCGTTGGGTCGCGCGGTGCGGCTCCTCCACGTCGATCCCCGTGCCGGCGGCATCACGGAACCACTCGAAGCTGACCGGGCCCACGCGCACCACGTCGCCGTCGCGGGCCCCGGCCCGTGACAGCAGGCGATCGACCCCGAGGGCGCGCAGGCGGCGCACCGACTCCTCCAGGGCTCCGCTGCCGGTCAGGTCGTTGAAGCGCACCGCCCGCTCGGCGGCCCGCCCCTCCAGGACCCAGCCGGCCGCCTCGCGCCGGACGCTCACGGCCGATTCGGCGGCCGGCCGGTGCAAGACGGGGGCGGGCGACGCGGCGGCCGCCTCGCGGCGCGCCGTCGTCACCATCTCGGCCAGGCGAGCCAGAAGCCGGTCGATCCCCTGGCGGGTCACCGCCGCGACCGTGAGCTCGACGGTCGGCTCGGGACCCGCGGCGAGGTCGCCCTTGGACCCCACGACGATGCGCGGCCGCTCGGTCAGCTCGGGCAGGTAGTCGGTCAGCTCGCGCAACAGCACCTGGTACTGGGCGGGGGCCGACAGCGGCGCGCTCTCGGAGAGGTCGAGCAGGAGGCACAGGACCCGCGCATGCTCGACGTGGCGCAGGAACTCCCGGCCTAGCCCGCGCCCACTGGCGGCACCCTCGACGAGCCCCGGGATGTCCGCCATGACGAACTCGGTCGCGTCCGCGCGATGACTGGCCCGGTCGCCCACGCGCACGACACCCAGGTTGGGGACCAACGTGGTGAACGGGTAGTCGGCGATCTTGGGGCGGGCCGCCGAGACCGTGGCGATGAGCGTGGACTTGCCGACGTTGGGAAATCCGACGATGGCCACATCGGCGCGGAGCTTCAGCTCCAGGTCGTA
>JAJYMP010000572.1 GCA_021786915.1 Chloroflexota bacterium | reverse complement strand
ATGCGCTGGACCTCGGAGGTGCCCTCGCCGATCTCGAGGATCTTGGCGTCGCGGTAGAAGCGCCCGACGGGCGTGTCGTTGACGAAGCCGTAGCCGCCGAAGATCTGCGTCGCCTCCCGGGCGTTGACCATCGCGGCGTCCGAGGCGACGAGCTTGGCGATCGCGGCCTCGCGCTTCATGGGCCCGCCAGCCGAGAGCCTGGCAGCAGCGTCGTAGCACGCCAGCCGCGCGACGTGGGTCCGGGCGTCCATGTCCGCGAGCTTGAACTGGAGGACCTGCGACCGGCCGATCTTCTGGCCGAACGCCTCGCGCTGTGTGAGGTAGCGCAGGCACTCGTCGATGCAGCCCTGCGCGAGACCGACGGAGAGCGCGGCGATGGCGACCCGGCCCTCGTCGAGGACGGAGAGGAACTGCGCGTACCCGCGTCCTTCCTCGCCGAGGAGGTGGTCACGGGGCACGCGGCAGTCGGAGAAGAAGAGCTCGTGCGTGTCCGACGCGGCCCATCCGACCTTCGAGTACCCGGGCGCGACGGTGAAGCCGGCGGTCCCCGCCGGCACGATGATCGCCGAGATGAGCGGCCGGCCGTTCTCCCTGCGGCCCGTCACAGCGGTCACGGTGACGAACGAGGTGATCGCGGTGCCGGAGTTGGTGATGAACGCCTTCGACCCGTCGATCACCCATGCGTCGCCGTCGCGGCGCGCGGTGGTGCGGGTGGCCGCGGCGTCCGAGCCGCCGCCGGGCTCCGTGAGGCCAAACGCGCCCAGCGCCCGGCCCGCGCACAGGTCGGGCAGCCAGCGCCGGCGCTGCTCCTCGGTGCCGTACCGGTAGATCGGCATGGCGCCGAGGCCGACGGCCGCCTCGAGGGTGATGGCGACGGACGAGTCGACCCGCGCGAGCTCTTCGAGCGCGAGGCACAGCGCGACGTAGTCGCCGCCCATCCCCCCGTACTCCTCGGGGAACGGGAGGCCGAAGAGGCCCATCTTGCCCATCGTCTCGACCAGCGGGTACGGGAACTCCGCGCGTTCGTAGTATCCGGCGGCGACCGGCGCCACCTCGTCTCGTGCGAACCGCCGCACGGTCTCCGCCAGCGCCGCGTGCTCGGGGCTCAGGGATCCGGTCGTCGGCGCCGTCACCGCCGCTCCTCTCTCGCCGTGCTCGATCTCCCCGATGTCGCCGGAGCCGCCGGAGCCGCCCGCGTGCCGGGGTCGCCGCCCGCGAGCGCCTGGACGACGCGCGACGGGCTCGGGCGCCCCAGGCGCTGCGCGATCCACACCGAGGTCGCGACGAGTCGCCCGAGGTCCACCCCGGTCTCGATCCCGAGGCCCGCCAGCGCCCAGCAGAGGTCCTCGGTGGCGAGGTTGCCCGTCGCGCTCTCGGCGAACGGGCAGCCGCCGAGGCCGCCGGCCGACGAGTCCAGCGTGGTCACCCCGTGCTCGAGGGCCACGAGCGCGTTGGCGAGCGCCTGGCCGTAGGTGTCGTGGAAGTGGACCGCGAGCCGCTCGGGCCCGATGCCCGCGTCGCCGAGGTCGCCGAGGAGGTCGGCGACCTGGCCGGTGGTCGCGACGCCGATCGTGTCGCCGAGGCTCACCTCGTCGCAGCCCATCTCGAGGAGCCGCTCGCACACCCCGACCACCTGGCCGGGATCGACCGCGCCCTCCCATGGGTCCCCGAAGCACATCGACACGTACCCGCGCACCCCGAGGCCGCTCTCCCTGGCCTCCTGGACGACCGGTGAGAACATCTCGAGCGCCTCGCTCATCGAACGGTCGAGGTTGCGCCGGGCGAACGCCTCGGTGGCGCTCGCGAACACGCACACGTCCTCGACGCCGCAGGCGAGCGCCCGCTCCAGGCCGGTGAGATTGGGCACGAGGACCGGGAAGCGGACCCCCGCCCGATGGCCGATCGCTTCGACGAGGGCCTCCGCGTCGGCCAGTTGGGGCACCCACGAGGGCCGCACGAAGCTGGTCACCTCCACGGTCCGCAGTCCCGCGTCGACGAGCCGCGCGACGAGCTCGGCCTTGGTCCCGGTCGGAAGGACCGCGCGCTCGTGCTGCAGGCCGTCGCGTGGGCCCACCTCCCAGATCCGCACGCGTGCGGGCAGACCCGGACGCGGGTGCACCGGCGGCAGCAGGGGGAGGGGGAGGGGGGTCGTCATCCGCCGTCCCCGCCGTCGCCTGGGCCGTCGCCTGGGCCGTCGCCGTGCGTGGCCGTGACGGCGGCGAGCGGCTCGTCGAGCGCGACCGCCTGCCCCACGCGCACGAGCAGCTCCTCGACGACGCCATCGGCCGGCGCGACGACGGTGTGCTCCATCTTCATGGCCTCCACCCCGACGAGCGCCTGCCCCGCGCGGACGCGCGCTCCGACCGCGGCGTGCAGGGCCACCACCACGCCGGGCATCGGGCTCCTCACCGGGCCGGCGGCACCCTCGCCGTGCCCGCCGGAGGTCCGCTCCGGCCCGACCGCCCGCCAGCGCCACGCCCGGCCGCCGTAGCCGACCCACACGTCGTCGCCCGAGGCCGCCGCCCGCCAGCGCGTGGTCGTGCCGGGACCGGAGACGACGACCTCGCGCCCCTTCACCATCGCCGT
>JAJYMP010000273.1 GCA_021786915.1 Chloroflexota bacterium | reverse complement strand
TCGGGCCACATCGTCTTCAGCCGACCTTCGTCCTGCAGGCGTTTCTCAATCTCCGGATCGTCGATCTCGATAAAGCTCGTGGCGAAGGCTTGGTACTGATCCATCACCGTTCGATGGAACTTGAAGATGTCGACCGGCCCCTCCATCATCGTTTCATCCCAAAGCTGCTCTGCGTGTTTTCGGGTGATGCGATCAACGGGTCCCCCCTTTTTAGATAGTTCGAGGAAAAGACGGAAAAGTATACCACGCTATTTGTTGGCGCTTATCGTCTTATTTCGGTAGCCCCTTCCAGGAAAGGCCCCTCTTCCCGCCCTTGGACAGCCTAGCCGCCGCCTCTCCGGCATCGGCGACTTGGGCTTGCATCCCGGAAATCGTTATATAAACTTATCACTATCTTTTCAAAAGGAGGCCAGCATGGCCCAGACTGATGCGATCGCGGTTTCCATTTCCGAGGCGGATCTTGCGGAGATCAGGGCATCATTTATGACACTGAGAACCAAGCTCCTCCCCCACCTCACGACCCTCTCCTCCAACGGCCGCCAGCAGACCCTCGCCGCCGTCACCCAGGAGTTCCCCCGGAGCCACCCCCTCAGGGCCGCCGACCTGTACCGCCAGTCCGTCTCGCTTCGACCCGAGCTCGCGACCAGATTCGTGTTCGTCTCAGGTGACCCTGGCAGCCTGCAGATGGCGGAATTCACCCGGCGAACGGGCGTCCCGGTGATGCCCAAGCCCTTCGACCAAGGACGCCTCGACAAGTTCATCCGCGACGCCGTCGGCCGCTGACGCGCCGCTGACGCGCCGCGTGCGGGTCGCGCGGCTCAGCGCGGGTAGGTGTGGAACCCCTGGCCGGTCTTCTGGCCAAGGTGCCCGGCTTCCACCAGCTCGACGAGCACGTGCGGCGGCTCGAACTGCGAGCCTCCCAGCCCCTCGCGCAGCACGCGCATGACCCCGAGGCACACGTCGAGCCCGATGAAGTCGGCGAGCTCGAGCGGGCCCATCGGGTGGTTGAGGCCCACCCTGGCGCCCGTGTCGATGTCGTCGGCCGTCCCGGTCCCCTCCTCGTAGGCGCGCATCGCCTCGGCGAGGAGCGGCATCAGCACGCGGTTGACGAGGAAACCCGGCCGGTCCGCGCTGACGATCACCTGCTTGCCGAGCTCGGCGGCGAGGGCGCGGATCGCGGTCTCGGTCGCGTCGCTGGTGGCCCCGCCGCGGATCAGCTCGATGAGCGGCATCACCGGGACGGGGCTGAAGAAGTGCATCCCCGCGAACTGCGCGCGGCGCGCCTCCGCCGTGGCCGCGGCGAGGTGGTCGATCGAGATCGACGAGGTGTTGGACGCGAAGACGGCCCGGGCGGGCGCGATGGCGTCGAGCGACGCCCAGAGCGCGGTCTTGACGGCCTCGTCCTCGAACACGGCCTCCACCACCAGGTCGGCGTCGGCGGCTGCGGAGAGGTCGTCCGTGGCGGTGAGCTGGCCGAGGGTGGCGTCGCGGTCGGCCTGCGAGATCCGGCCCTTGGCAACGGCCCGATCGAGGTTGGCCGCGATCCGCGCCCGGCCGGCCTCGGCGCGCGCGAGGTCGGGCTCGTACACGGTCACGCGCTTGCCGATCGCGGCGTGGACCTGGGCGATGCCGTGGCCCATGAGGCCGGCGCCGGCGACGAAGACGCGGTCGATGCTCATGGCGTCTCCTCACGGCCCAGCGCGGCGAGCAGCGCGTCGGCGGCCGTATACGGGTCGATGTCGTGGCGGGCGACGCCCTCGAGGGCGGCGTCGGTCTCGCCGTTGAGCGCGGGTGACGCGAGGCGCTGCCACAGCCGCTCCACGAGAACGGCGCGGACCTGCGCCGCGGCCCTCGCCCGGCGTGCTGCCGGCGTGGCCTCGGTGGCGCCCGCGGCTCGGTGGCGGTCGAGTGCGGCCACCAGGTCCGGCACGCCCTCCCCCGTGACGGCCGTGGTGATCAGCACGTCCGGGCGCTTGGCAGGCGGGCGATCCCCGTGGACCTCCCCGGCCGGGGCGAGCATGGCGCGCAGCTGCGACGCGGTCCGCTGCGCCCCCGGACGGTCGCCCTTGTTCACGACGATGATGTCGGCCACCTCGAGCAGGCCCGCCTTGATCGCCTGCACCTCGTCGCCCATCTCGGGCGCCTCGAGCACGACGGTCGTGTCGGCTGCGGCAGCCACCTCGACTTCGCTCTGGCCCGTCCCGACTGTCTCGAGCAGGACGATGTCGAAGCCGGCGGCGTCGAGCACCGCGGCAGCCGACGTGGACGTGGCCGCGAGCCCGCCCGCGTGGCCCCGCGAGGCCATGGAGCGGATGAACACCCAGTCGTCCTGGGCGTAGCCCTGCATGCGGACGCGGTCGCCCAGCAGCGCGCCACCGGTGATGGGCGACGAGGGGTCCACCGCGACGACGGCGACGGTCCGGCCGGCGGCCCGGAGCTGCGCGATGAGCGCGGCCACGAGCGTGGACTTGCCGGCGCCGGGCGGCCCGGTGATCCCCACGAGGTGCGCGCCGCCGGCCAGCGGGTAGAGGCGTCGGAGTGCCTGCTCGGCGACGGCCGTGTGGTTCTCGACGGCGGTCAGGAGTCTCG
>JAJYMP010000137.1 GCA_021786915.1 Chloroflexota bacterium | reverse complement strand
CTCGGGCCCCGCCTCACGGCCGAGGGCGACACGCCGCGGTACCCGAGCGCCGTAGCCATCGCGTCGCGGACCGCGCTCGAAGGGGCGCGCCAGCCGCTGCCCGCCGGGCCCAACCGCCAGCGGCTGCTCGAGGCCAGGGTCGGCGACGTCCTCGTCGGCGGCGCCTACTTCCCCCTCAAGCGGCCCAAGGTCGGCTTCTGGCGCGACGAGTTCCTGCCGTACGCCGAGAGCCGATTCCGCGAGCCCGCCGTCCTGCTCGGCGACTGGAACAGCGGCCTGCACTACCTCGACGAGGCGGGCGCCACGCTCTACGCCGCCCGCGAGTTCGCCGAGCTGTCGGAGATGGGGTGGGTCGACGCCTGGCGCTCCACGCACCCGGACGCCCGCGAGTTCACCTGGTTCAGCGCGCCCCCGCACCGCAACGGGTTCCGCCTCGACCACGCGTTCCTCTCGCCGTCGCTCGCGCCCCGGCTCCTCGGCGCCCGGTACGACCACGCCACCCGCGAGGGCGGCGCCACGGACCACTCCGCGCTGGTCGTCGACCTGCGGATGGACGCCCAGGCGCAGGGACCCAGATGACGCCCCGACGGCGCCGCGCCACCGCTGTCAGTGGGGCTTTCAGACAGGAGAGCGGATGAGCCTCCGGTTCCGGCGGAGCGTGCAGATCGCGCCGGGCGTCAAGCTCAACTTCACCAAGACCGGCCTCGGGCTCACCGCGGGCGTGCGGGGCGCGCACTACAGCGTGAACACCTCGGGCAGGGTCACGCGGTCGGTCGGGATCCCCGGGACCGGGCTCTACTACCAGGACCGCCACTCCGCGGCGCGCCCCGCCGCCGCTCGGGGCCGGCCGGCGGCGCACCAGACGGCGGCGCTCATGGCGCCCGCCGTCTCGCCTGCGGCCCTCGTGCCGAGGCCCGGGCTGCTCGCCTCGGGCGCCGAGAGGGCCTACCACCGCGGCGTGCTGGCCTACCTCGCGGGCGACCGGGCCGCCACCCTCGCCGCGTTCGAGGAGGCCCTGGCGCAAGACCCGTCGGCCACGTCGGCGCACCTGTTCGCGGGCGTGGCCGCCTCGAACCTCGACGACGGCCGCCGGGCCGCCGCGCACCTCGAGGCGGTCGTCGCCTCGCCGGCAGGGCTGCCCGACCGGCTCCAGGCGAAGTACCTGCCCGAGCGGGCCTTCTCGCTCTCGCTGGCGGTGCGGATCACCGAGGCGGTCACCGCGCGGCCGCCGGTCTCCGAGCTCGCCGCGGCCCTGATGCTCGCCGAGGTCTACCAGGAGCAGGGGCGGCTCGAGGAGGCGATCGGGGTCGTCCACCAGGTCCACGAGGCGCTGCCGAGCCCGCTCGTCCGGCTGTCGCTGTGCGACCTGCTCCTCGCCGACGGGGACTACGGGGGCGTCGTCGAGACCGCGGCCGGGGTCGCGAACGAGTCGGACGTCGAGCTCGAGATCCTCCACATCCGCGCCGCCGCGCAGGTGGCGCTCGACCAGCGGACGGGCGCCCTCGACTCGTTCAAGGCGGCGCTCGCGCGGACCGCGGGCCGCGACCCGGGCCTGCTCCTCGCGGTCCGCTACGACCGGGCGCTCGCGCTGGAGCGGTTCGGCCAGCACGCCAAGTCCCGGGCGGACCTCGAGCGGGTCTACGCGGCGGACCCGGGATACGAGGACGTGGCCGCCCGGCTGGCCGCGCCGAAGGGCATAGCGTGAGTCGCGTGGAATGCCAGTGAACGAGGCCGCCGCCACGAAGGCCATTGGGACCCTGCCCGGCGACTGGATCGCCGCGATCGGCGGGGCCGCGTCTCGCGAGGCCCTCCAGTCGATCGACGCGCGGGTCGCATTCGACCGGGCCCGAGGGGCGGTCTACCCGCCCGCCGCCGACGTATTCGCCGCGTTCAGGCGCACGCCCTTCGCGTGCGTGCGCGCCGCCATCCTCGGCCAGGACCCGTACCACCGCCCGGGGCAGGCCCACGGCCTCGCGTTCTCGGTCCCCGACGGCTGCGTGCCGCTCCCGCACTCCCTGCGGAACGTCCGCGCCGAGCTGCTGAGCGACCTCGGCCTCGCCGCGCCGGCCAGCGGGTCGCTGGCACCGTGGGCGGACCACGGCGTGCTGCTCCTCAACACGGCGCTGACCGTTCGCGAGGGCTCGCCGGGCAGCCATGGCCGCAGCTTCTGGGAGCCGTTCATCGCCGGGGCGATCGCGGCGATCGCCGAGAAGACCGAGCCGGTCGCGTTCCTGCTCTGGGGCCGGAACGCCCGGGGGTGGGCGCGCCTGATCGACGACGACCGGCACCCGCTCGTGCCGTCCGCCCACCCGTCGCCGCTCTCGGCGCGCCGCGGCTTCCTCGGCTCGCGGCCGTTCAGCCGGGCCAACGCCGCGCTCGCGGAGCGCGGGGCGACACCAGTCGACTGGTCGCTGGCGTGAGGCGACCGCACGCCCTGGGTGCCGCCGCGCATGACCCCCGGCGTCGCGACGAGCGCCATGCTGGCGACGCATGATGGACGACCTCGACCTGCTCCTGGCGGCCGCGAAGGCCGCGGACGGCTCGTCGCGCATGGAGTACCGGGACCGCATCGCCGCGTTGGGGCCTTAGCCGGTG
>JAJYMP010000524.1 GCA_021786915.1 Chloroflexota bacterium | reverse complement strand
AGGAACGCGAGGTCGTGGACGAGCTCGCCGTCGCGCCGGCCGCGGAGGTAGTCGAGCAGCTCATCGAGGATGAAGAGCAGCCCGTGCTCCGGATGGACGGCCTCGAAGGCAGTCATCATGTCGGTGGACGCGTCCTTCGAGTTCGTGACCGTCGACCAGTCGGGGAACGTGAACTCGACGCCCAGGTCGGACAGGCCGCGCTGGATCTCGGCCGCGACGATCTCACGCAGTGCCAGGCTCGTAGCGCCGATGTCGAAGCGGATGACCTTGAACCGCCCGGCGATGGGCTCCGCGGCTTCGGCAACACCGGGATGCTGGAGACTGGATCGAAGCGCCTCGTGTTCGGCGACGCCGCCGACGACCGACATCAGGTGGGTCTTGCCGGTGCCGTACGTGGCGACGACGAAGACACCCTTCTTCCTGATCCCACCCGACCCGTCGAACCGGAGCGCCGGGATGATGATGTTCGTGAGCTGGTCGGCCATCCGATCGGAGATCACGAACGTCTCGACGTCGCGTTTGGCCGACTCGAGCGTGTCGGACTCGCGGATCTGCTTGACGCTCTCGAGCGGCTCGGCGGCCTGCAGCAGGTCGGCGTACTTCATCGGAGGATCCTCTCGATCGTGAACGGCACCTCATCGGGGTACCGGGTGCCGCGAGGGCGCAGGACGACGGTGTCGCGCAGCGGAATGTCGTGGTGGTCAGGCCTGCCCGAAACGCCGTACGTCGCGCGTACACCGGAGATGTGACCGGGCCACACGGCGATGGTCGGGCGCTGGCGGGCGCGGACGGCGAGGAGCTGCATCGGCGCCGTGTTCATGGCGGGCCAGAGGAGGACGTCGAGATCGGTGATCACCGTTGCGTCGCCGCAGGCGGATTCGACGTCGGTGACGGAGGGAGGCTGCGGGCGGTCCGCCAGCGCACGGCCGAGTCGGACGACACCAAGGCCGAGGTCGGTCTGGAGCCGGTCGACGAGACCATCAGCCTCGGCGAGCGACGCCGCGGAGATGAGCGCGACACGGCCGCGCGCCGCTTCGAGCTCCTCGAGGAGTGCGAACCCAGCGGTGGGCCACACGTCGATGCCGTGGTCGGCCACGCCACCACCGTAGGAAATGCGGACGAACGTTGCCATCGCGGTCATCTCGCCTCGTCCCGGCACGCCCGGAGGTGGTCGGCGACGGCCTGCGCTGCGAGGCAGTTTTCCCCAGCGCAGGTGCACTTCTGCGGGTCCGCCCGTCCATCGGTGAGGTGGGCCCGCACGCGCTTGCGCTCGGCCCAGGCGGCGAGCTCCTCGTGAGTGAACATCGTCATGCCTCGTCCTCCCAGCTGTCGCCGGCACCCTCGTCCAACTCGTCCTCGTCTTCGTCGTCGGTTCGATCCGTGGTCCAGTCCGACGGTGCCGTGCGGTCGCCGGCGCCGTGGCGGGCGACGTGGGTCGCGCGCCAGACCGGGATGCTCTGGATGAGCTTCATCAGATCTTCCATCCACGCGTCGGCATCCGCGGGGTCGACGCCCTCGGTCTGGATGAGAGGCTGCCCGTCGACGCCTTCGACCGCGACGAGTCGCCGTAGTGCGCGATCGATGGTGTCCATCGCGTGGCCGACCTTGGCGAGCGCATCCATGTACCGCTCGTGGGCGGTGTCGGGCGCCGCTGGTGCAACCGGGCGGCCGGGCGGCGGGAATGTCTGGCGCAGCCAGTTGTCTGTGACGAGCTGATCTCCGTCGCCGTTCTCGAGACGGATCGGCTCGCCGGTCGGCGAGACTGCCCGGATCCGCTCCCCCGACGCGTGGTCGTGCAGGGCCTGGCCGAGCTGGTGGACTCCCCACGAGGAGGTGCGCATCCGCTCGATGACCTTGCCGGGCTGGCGACGGTCGACCTGGTCGTTGTTCGACGTACCGCGGTCGGGGAAGAGCTGCCGGCCCACCACGAGCGGGTAGGCAGCCCGGGCGGCGAGCTCGAGCGACGCCGGCCCCGTCTCGACACTTCGGTCGAGCTCGCGGAGTGCTTCGTTCACGACCTCCTCGGTGGCTCGGTACGTCGCCTGCCATGGCTCGGACGCGAGCGAGTCGGCAAACCCGGTCTGTAGCGCACGGTAGATGTCCGACACCTTCTGCCCTTCGTCGGCGCCGGTGACGGCACGGAGAATCAGGGCGGCGGCCACCTCGAGCTTGAACTTGTTGGTGATCCTCTGCTTGGTGGTCTGCCCGGTGATGGCGACACGGATCGTCTGGTGCACGCTCGGGTCGGTGTCGGTGAGCAGGCGGACGATGCGCGCGGCGCGGACCGCAGGGTCGGCGGAGAACCCATTCGCCTCCGCCTCCTGGGGGGTGAGCGCACCGAGCAGCCAAAGCTCCTCCTCGGAGCGGAGGAGCCCCTGGTCGGTGAGCGCCTCGAGCACCGCGTCGGCGATCGACCCCATCTTCGCCGCGTCGTTCCACGCCTTGGGAGGCTCGACGTGGCGGAGGGCGACGAGCGACCGCACAGCCGTCGCGAACGTGGCGGTGGAACCCGGGTGAGGTTCGCAGCCGACCAGGAGGAGGGCGGGGATCGTCTCGCAGCGCAGCGCCTCGGCCTGCTCACCGACACCGACCCGA
>JAJYMP010000440.1 GCA_021786915.1 Chloroflexota bacterium | reverse complement strand
TGCGGCAGGGCGGCCGCTCCTCAGCTTGCGATTAAACCGCCTCAGGCTGCCTTCTTGAGCGCCGGGTAGCGGGTTCGTGGGGGACGGCGGGTGCCCTTCGGCCGTCCGGGACCGGCCGTGTGGTATTTCCGTGGCCTGGCTGGCGTACCGATGGCGGCGCGCAGTCGACGAAACCCCCGGCGGACCCGCGCCGGGGTGAGCCGGGCGGGGTCACAGGGGCGTTCCCACGGCAGGCGGAGGTCGTCGACGAGGCCGCGAGCGAGGCGGAGCTGCGTGTACGCGGCGACGATGAGCCAGGTCCAGCGGTCGGCCTGCTCGGGGGTGCGCAGCGCCGGCGTCGTCCAGCCAAGGGCCCCCTTGGCGAAGCGGTAGGTGTGCTCGATGTCGAAGCGCCGCAGGTAGGCCCGCCAGCAGACGTCGAGGTCGGGCGTGTCGGGCCCCGACCACCACAGCCAGAGGGTCTTCGTGGCCCGGGCCGTGACCTTCGGCAGGTGCTCGACCGCGACCCGGATGACGGTGCCGCGCACGATCGGGGGGAAGGCGCCGGCCCAGCGTCCGCGGCCGTGGAGCTTGGGGTGCAGGCCGTGCCAGGCCCCGACCTCCACGGCGCCGTAGCGCGGGTCGCGCGTGGTGAGCGCCGCGTCGGGGGCGGGCCAGCTCGCGGGGTCTGCACACGCGAACCGCGCTCCGTGACGCCTCGGCCGGCCGACGGTGCCGGCGGGCGCCGGGGCGGGATCGGGGTAGAAGAGCCGGTCAGAGCGGATGCGGACCAGGACCTGCGCCCGAGCCTCCGCCAACCCGGCACCCAACGCGATCGGGTCGTAGCCGGCGTCGAAGACGAACAGCGGCACCGGTCCGGCGTCACCGAGCAGGCCGACGAGGTCACCCACCTGGGTGATCGTGGCCGTCACCGTGTCCGCGCCGGGCGGGATGCGCCGGGCATCGAGGGGGGCGGTCCAGGAGTCGGCGGCCCAGGACAGGCCGGCGATCCACTGGTACGACCAGCCGGCCACGATCGGCTGGCCCGCCGAGTGCCTCGCGGCCGAGTAGTAGAAGCCGCGCTCCGGGCTCGTCTCGGCATCGCAGCGGGGCCAGGCGGACGCATCGACCGCGAACACGGACGGCCAGTCGGCCGGCCGGTGGGCAACGAGGGCCCGACGGAGCGCCGCGGCGTCGATCCTCCCGGCCGCGAGCGCCTTGTACAGGCTGCCGTGGCCGCGGCGTAACACGGGCTCCAGGCTCAACGCCGGCACCGAGCCCACCGGCGCCGGCGCGCACAGCGCCGCGTCGGCAAGCTCGAACAGCGCGTCCCCCCAGCGGGTGAGACAGCCGTAGAGCGTCTGGCGAAAGCCGACCAGTGCCGCCCGCGACGGGGTGGCTTCGCTGCCCACGCCGCCGTCTCCCATCTCGCCTCCTCGTCGTCGTGCAGGTGTCTAGCAGTATGGTACTGTAGCCACCTTTCGGGACGGCCGTTGCGTCATCCTGTTGGGAACGAGGAGGTGGCGATGTCACGGCCCACCGCGAAAGATCGCGCGGCGCAGGCGAGGATCGCGGCCGACCTCGGGTCGGTCGGCTTCGCGCTCCCGGGGACGATCATCGAGCGACGCATCCGCTGCGGAAAGCCCGGCTGTCGCTGCGCCGGCGACCCGTCGCAGCTGCACGGTCCGTACTTCCAGTGGACCCGCAAGGTCGCCGGCAAGACCGAGACGCGCCTGCTCAGCGCGGTGCAGCTGGCGCGCTACGGGAGCTGGTTCGAGAACGCCAAGCGGATCCGAACCCTGGCGAGCGAGCTCGAGGCGCTGTCGCTCGACGTCGCCGAGTCAGCCGAGGACTGGGGCTGACCCAGCCGCCGGAGGTTTAATCGCAAGCTCAGAGTCAAAGATGTCGCGCGCCGATCGCCGGCCAGCGGACCCGATGTGCGCGCCGCCGTCGTGTGCCGGCCAGCCGCCGGTCGACATCTATGAGTCGGCCGCCGCCTTCCGAAGCTCCCGCGGCGCGCCGTCCATCAGGTGAACCTCGTGACCGTGGACAGTCATCCATACGATCGCGGCGCCCGGCCAGTCCAGCCCGCCCCGGAGCGCCTCGACGGCTCGAGCCGGCTCGACCGGATACGCGGCCGCGAAGAACGCCGGCAGCTGCGCCACCGCAGCGCGCGTTGCCGCGGTCGAGCGCAGGACGAGGAGTCGGCTCGTCACGAGCTTGCCGCTGTCGCCGTCGTCGGCGGCGGCCGCGGCCATGCGGTAGAGGTCCGACGACGGGAGTGCCGCCGCCTTCTCGTTCGCCCACCGGACGGCCTGTTCCGCGCGGCGCAGCTGCGACTGGACCTCCGTCGCGATGAGCTCATCGCGGATCGAGTCGGCGAGCACAAGGTCGATCGCCCCGCGGGCCGGCGTCCGCACCGGCACCTCGGGAAAGGGCTTCCACCGTCGATGAAGCTCCCCGATGAATGCCTCCACCATCCGCGCCTGGACGGCATCGTGGATCGGGAGTCCGGCGCCGGGCGTGAGCCGGATGGACACGTCGCCGTCGAGCGCGATGGCGAGGCGCGTGAGCGTCGCGGGCGAGGCGTCGCGCTGGGCGAGCAGGACGCGCGTCACC
>JAJYMP010000479.1 GCA_021786915.1 Chloroflexota bacterium | reverse complement strand
CTGCTGAAAGGAGCCTGATGACCCACCGACGCCAACCGGCCCCCGACCTCTCGCAGTCCCCGCTCAACCGTCCCGGCGCCTACGCCGAGATGCACCAGCGCTCGCTCGGGCAGCGCGCCGCCACGGGCCTGCCGCCGCACGGCTTCGGGCGACTCACGGCGTGGTATCGGATGGCTTGGGACGACGAGATCCCGACCCGCCTGCACGGCGGCTTCGAGACGGTGGGCGACCAGGACATCCTGGGCGGCCCGCGCTGGACCGACGAGTGGCGCCGCTACCTGACGGGTGGCGACCGCGCGCTCGCGCCGATCGAGCAGCCCGGCGAGGTGGCGTACTACGAGCGCCCGCTGCACGCCGCCTACGCCTTTGTGGCGCAGCGCCGCCCGGATCTCGCCCGCCTCGCCTGGTTCTACGCGAAGTCCGGCTACGACGTGGAGATCACGGCGCGCAACTTCCCGTGGGGCTGCAGCTGCCCCGAGCACCTGTCGGCACACACGACGCCGCTCTCGCGCGAGTTCGCCCTGCCGCTCATCCGCGAGGCGCTGATCGCGCTCTGGCGGGCCTACCGGGACTTCCCGCCGCCACGGCGCATGGGCGACGAACAGGAGGCCGTAGCGTGAGCGAGTGCTGGCACGGCTGGCCCGAGAAAGGCGAACAGGCGGCCGTCACGAAGACCACGGACGGCGGCTGCCTGCATTGCGCATGGGCCGAGGCCGAGGAGGTGCTACCGGAGGGCTATGTGCTTTCCTTGCATCCCGGCAAGGACAAGTACAGCGCGCAAGCCGTGAACCGAGCCATGTTCCACGCTCACGCCGGGCCGACGATTCTCACGGGTGCGGCCGGAGACGCGCCGGTCACGGCCCTCCGCGCCCTCGCCGCGAAGCTCCGCGAGCGGACCCCTTGACAGAAGATCGCAATGTTTGTAACTTCGGTAACGTCTTGCGTCCGCATGGCCGCCGAGGACGGCCCAGCGTCCCAACCGAGCCCGATGCCGGCAGGGATATGGAGCCCGGCAGCGTCGTCGCCCAGACGTTACAGGGCGGCACGAGGTTCCCGGACGAACACGCCCCTATCCTCTTGACGCCCGGGGTGGCCATTGCCTACGATGGGGACATGCCCGACCCCCGACATGACCGCGCCCGCGAGTTGCGCGCGCAGGGCTGGAGCAAGCCCGCCATTGCCCGCGAACTCGGCGTGTCGCCGTCCACCATCAAGACATGGCTGCCAGCCGAGCGCCCCCGGCCCGTGCAGCGCGTGGAGCGCGCGGACCTCGTGCGGATGCGCAACGAGCTGCACCTGACGAACAGCGAGATCGCCCGCCGCACCCACATCAGCCGCCAGCGGGTGGCGCAGATCCTCGGCCCCGTGCCGCGCCTGATCGAGGGCGAGCGGCGCTCCGTCACGATCCAGCTGCCGGTGAACGACCTTGAGCGGCTGCGCGAGATGGCGCAGCACCTGGGCTACCTCTCGTGGGCCGGCACGCTGTCGGGCCAGGGTTCAGTCTCGGCGCTCGTGGCGGGCATCGCGGAGGGCCAGCTGGAGCTGCGACCGAGGCGCAAGCGGCGGTAACTACATCGTGGGTCACCCAATCGGGCGCGCTGATCACGCGTCGGCCCACCGGCTCATGTTCGACCGGGCCGGGGAAGTAACACGGTCGGACGCTTACTACAAACCCCGGGCCGGCGGGCCTGGGTCCCGATCCTCGGCGGGCGACAACTGAGGCGCAGTGGGTCGGGGGATGCCCTGACGGCGCCGGCACGGGTGGGCGCAAATACACGCCGTGCGAGGCCAGCCGCGCGACACAGGCTGGACCTCATCTAACCTCTTGACGTAGACGCGCCATTCCGCCATACTGTCGGCAGGCCCCGGGCGCACCGGGGAACGCCGCTGGAGGTGTGCGGATGAGCCGTCGTGACGCCGGCTACGCCTATCGCGTCACCTGCCCGTCCTGTCATGGACCGCTCTACTTCATCGAGTCCGAGCGGTTCTACTACTGCGCGAATCATGCGTGTGGCCCGCACGGCGCGGGCCTCATCCTGACCGATGCGCAGGCCGAGCATGACGGCGCACCAGCCACCGAACCGCTGCCCGCCGAGGAGGTTCCCGACTGATGGCATGGCCCCTCGAACAGCCCAGCCTGTGGGAGCGGCGCACGCTGCTCACCCACCAGGGCCGTTTCGAGGAGTGGCTGTCGAGCGAGGACGGCCGCGAGGTGGAGTTCCAGATCGTGCGCCGGGCGAAGCTGTTGCAGGCGCGCGGCTGGCGCCGCTACGGCATGAAGGCGCTGTGGGAGTCCATCCGCTACGACCGCGCCGTGGACATCGGCCCCGACGCGGACGGCTGGAAGCTGAACAACGACTTCACGAGCCGGATGGCCCGCCACGTGATGCGCCGTCACCCCGAGCTCGCGGGGTTCTTCGAGACGCGCGAGATCCGCAGCGCATAGCGGGGAGCCGGTCCGGTGCCACGCGGGCCGGCTCTCACCCTGTCGTGGCACACCCGAGGTTCCAATGCAGAAGCGTGAACGCTGCGAGGCGCGCGACCAGCACGGCAACCGCTGCGTCCGCCACGCCGGGCACGAGGGCCAGCCGCACCGCGCC
>JAJYMP010000063.1 GCA_021786915.1 Chloroflexota bacterium | reverse complement strand
CGGCGCTCCAACCCGTCGCGCGCGCTGTTCTCCTACGACTGGTCTCTACAGCCGCTGCCGAATCCGTCGCCTGGTAGCCGTCGCCACGGCGTTGCGGGCGCGTCGCGACGCGCGCGTCGTCACCCGCGCGGGGGTCCTCCGTTACAGGAGGCGTTAGCGGTGGCGTTACATCGCTGTTAGCGGCATCGTTAGCAGGGGCGTTAGCGGTGGCGTGACGCTTCCGTGACCGGAACCGGGCCACCCGGTCCGCGATGGTGGTGTCTCCCTCCTGGAGGATCTCCCAGCCCTCGACGTCGAGGGATCCGTCGGCCGAGCGAACCAGGTCGCCCTGGGCGATGAGAAACGGGACCTGCCGGGCGAACCGCCGGCCCCTGCCGTCGGGGCCCTCGAGGAGGACGCGCAGGAGGCGTTCGGACTCGAAGTGCCCGCGCCGCGGCTGTTCCTCGGCGAGCTCGAGCATCCCGTAGAACGCCACGATGGCATCCGGCTGGTAGGCAGGGCGCCGGGGCGTCCCGTCATCGTTGCGCGTCCCGAACGCCTTGCGGCGGTAGGTCCCCACGACCTGGCGGATCGTGTACCTGGGCGGCACGGTCAGCTCGCCTCCTCTGGACTGGGTTTCGTCGAGCATCGGGCGCGGGTCCATGGCGTCGTAGTACTGCTCACGGCCGCTCCTCTCCCTGCCACTGCAATCGGACGCGCGCCCACCACTCGCGGTGTGCCGCCGTCCGGTTGTGCTCGGTCACGCCGGGCCCCGGGTCGAGCCGGGATGCCGTCACGGGCGTCCCACAGGCGCAGGGCCGCGACATGAGGACGCCGAGCGTCAGCGGAGCGGGGGGCGCGACCGGGATGGGGTGGCCGCCGGGGAGGATCGGGTAGGTCACGCGACCTCCTCTCGGCGTTGTCGACAGCGGTGCGCCACGCTCGCGATCGCCTCCGGGAGCCGGCTATGCGCGGGCAGGGTCCGCCAGTCGCGCCCGGTCCAGACGACGAGGACGCCGCAGCGCTGGCAGCGACAGGGACCGAGGACGATCGTCATGCTGGCGCGCGTCCTTCCGCGGCAGCAGCGCGCTTGGCCGCTTTCGCCGCGCGCGCCCGGGCGGCGCTGGCACGGCCAGCCTCTGCCATGCGCTGGCGAGCCTCGGGGCTCAACGTCCGCTTCGGCCCGTTGAACGGCTCTCCGTTCCACACCCGCTGTGCATCCCCGGCGCCCGCGGCCTTCGCCGGCGCCGGCTTGCTCCGGCCGCGCAGGTAGTGCGCGCAGGACACGACCGCCCTGAGGGTGAGGGACAGCCCATCGGGCAGCCGCGGCGCCATCGTCTCCACGTCGGCCAGCCCCTCGAGCGCGGCTCGCAGGGAGCAGACGGGCTCGTGCGCGCACGACTCGCACGGCGGCGCGGCGAGATCGAGCGCCACGCGCCGAGCGATCGGCAGCGATCGGGGGTGGTCCGGTGTCACGGGCTGGTCCACGATCGTGTCCTCCTTGTCGCCTCTCGGTGTCCCGTTGCAGCGCCCGACGGCGCGCATCTCGGCCGCGAAGCTCGACAGGCAGTCCTGGCAGGGGAGGACCGGTCGGCTGCCGTGCCGCTGCGCCATCGCGCTCGCCCCCTGCCAGCCCGCAAGCTCGTCGGACTCCATGCAGGCGGGGGTCCATTCGGCGATCGCCTGGGCGGTCATCTGACCGGCGCCCGCAGCTTCGTGGTCAGGTTCCGCGCCGCCTCGTCGGCCGTAGCCGCCGGCCTACCGAACGTCCGGCCGTCGGGCAGCCGGAGCCACGCTCGGTAAGTCCAATGCAACCCTTCGCTCATCATCGGCTCGAACCCACCGGGATAGCGTTCGCCGGCGGCGACGAGCAGCTGCTTGAACGTGCCCGGCTCGACGATCCACCGACGAGCACTGGTGACTCCCGGAGGGCGGACCCATTCCCGGAGCGGCGTGGACCAGTTGCTCCAGTTGCTCATCCCTCGTCCTCCCGGCGCGCCCCGGCGACGGCGGCGTCCTCATTGAGCAGACGGCAGGTCGCGCAACGCGGGTCGAGCGTCACCGTGTGGCGCGGGAAGCGAGCGTCATGCTCGCGGGAAAGCGCCTCCCTCAGCGCCCGCGCCAGCCGATCCTCGTCGAGCGCCGGCGCGGCCGGGGGTAGAACGCTCCCCCCGGTTGCCACGCCGTGGCCACCGACCCAGACGTGCGCTGCGGGCTGCCGCTCCACGTCGAGCGCCGGCTCGACGTGCTCCTCCCCGCGGTGGCCGACATCGATGCAGATGCGGCACGCCGGGTAGAGGCGGACCCCGCACCCGGCACAGGCCCACATGCGGCCCGGTCCACCGTCGATGTCGTGATAGACCGTGATGGAGTCGTGGCGACAGGTCGGCTCGCTCACCACGGGGATCCTGGGCTCGCCAGGAGGGGCAGGAGGACAATGAGCACAACGCCGATCGCCACCACGGCCAGCAGCCCGAGGATGTCGCCCCAGCGGATGCGCTCCTCAGGTTCGTCGGGCGGGAGGTGGGGACCGGGGCGAACGTGGGGAAGCCTCCGCGGCTGGCGCGTCACGGCTCGTCACGGTCATTGAGTCTCGCCGGCTTAACCACAAGGTCAGTCATCG
>JAJYMP010000672.1 GCA_021786915.1 Chloroflexota bacterium | reverse complement strand
GTGAACAGCGAGGTCTGCTCGCGTTATCCCGAGATCGTGACCGAAGGCCGCAAACGGGGATGGTGCTGGGTCGCGCACGGGGCGAACAACTCGACCCTGCAGGGCTCGATGACACCGGACACCGAGCGCAAGTACGTGAGCAAAGTGACCGAAGACATCGAACGGGCGACGGGGGCCCGCCCGACCGGTTGGCTGGCCCCGGCGCTGACCGCGTCCCCGCACACGTACGACCTGCTCGTGGAGCTCGGCTACACGTACTCGCTCGACTGGTCGATCGACGACGAGCCGGTCGACCTCGACGTGGACGCCGGACCGATGTGTGCGGTGCCGTACTCCGTCGAGCTGAACGACCTGCCGTTCTTCGCGATCCAGGGTCAGAGCGCGGCCGACTTCGCAGACGCGCTGGTGGACCAGTTCGAACAAATGTACGAAGAGGGCGCGGACCGTCCTCGGATCCTGGGGTTCGGGGTCCACCCGTTCCTGAGCGGCCAGCCCTTCCGAGCGCGGCACCTGCGCCGGGCCCTCGTCCACATGGCGCGCTACGACGACGCCTGGTTCACGACGAGCGACGAGGTCGCGGCCCTCCAGCGAACTGAACCTCAATCCACCGCGTAGTGCTGTGAACTGAGCCAGCTCGCATCCGCGGAAAATGCCTCCTCACCTGCGAGCATAGGTGTCGACCGTATCGCGGTGACCTTCGACGAGCCGGGCCTTGTGGCCAATGCCGGCCCGTTGCGGCGCCGCCCGCCTGCACCCATCGGGGAGCCGCTGGAGGCCGCCGCGCAGGCCTGCCGTGCGCGATCGCAGGACTTCCTTCGACGCCACCGCGACGGTTTGTATATTCTATTTCGACTCGCCCCGGCGACGAAGAGGACGAAGAGGAGGACCCCGTGCGGCTTGTCGATCTCACCCATCCGTGGGGCCTGCACACGCCCGGCTGGGTCGGGTACGCGGGCGGGAAGATTTACTACACGCAGACCCTGCAGACGAACAGGATCGTCTCGCAGCGGATCGAGACGTCGCTCCACACGGGCACCCACCTCGACGGACCGATGCACGCGGCGGATGGCGGCCTCGACATGGCCTCGCTGCCGCTCGAAAAGCTCGTGCATGAGGGCGTCGTCGTCGACGTCTCGGACGTGTGCAAGGACTGGGACGTCATCAAGCCCGAGCACATCACCTCCAAGGTGGAAGTGAAACGGGGAGACATCCTCATCATCCACACCGGGTTCCACCGGTACTTCCAGGGTGCGCCAAAGCAGGACCTCGTCCGGTATTTCTGCATGCACCCGGGCGGCGGGGTCGAGCTCGCGGAATGGATGCTGGACCGCGAGATCGCCTGGTGGGGGATCGACGCTGGTTCGGGCGACCATCCCATGAACACGACGATCCGGACGATGCGCCCCGACCTGGCGCGGCGTTTCGAGGAGCACGCGGAGAAGAGCTGCCTCGAGTTCTTCGGCGAATATGAGTACACCCACCACCTGAGCGGCCGCCGTGTCAAGGAGGACCTCTTCCCGATGCACTACCTCGCCTTCCCGGCCGGGTGCATCCACGCGGAAAACGTGGGGGGCACAATCGACGCCGTCCTGAACACGCGTTGCGTCATCGGTGCGTTCCCGTGGAAGTTCGAAGGCGGCGAGGCCTGCCCCTGCCGGATCATCGCCTTCCTCGACGTCCCCGAGAACGAGGTCCGCGAGCTGGCCGGACAGTCGGGCATGTGCCCGGCGCCCTAACCCCGGAGCCGTGTGCCGGCGATGCCCTCCTCGAGCGGGACGCGCAGCGCGTCGAGCACGCGCGGCACCATCACGTACGCGGCACCGGTGACGACCAACTCCACGTACCCTTCCGCCCCCCAGGTCTTCACCGCCTCGGCGACGAGCGCGTCGGGCACTGTCCCGTCGACGATCGCGTCGGCGAGCTCGAGCGCGACCAGTTCGGCCGCGTCGAAGAACTCCGGGGCGCTCGGCCAACCCTTTACCGCGGCGACCTTTTCATCGGGCACCCCCGCGCTCCGCGCCATACGGACGTGGTGCGCCCACTCGTAGTCCGAGCCGCTCCGCACTCCGGTGCGCAGGATCATCAGCTCACGCAGCGCGCGCGGCGTGCCGCACCGGTCGCGCAGGTCCCACAGAAAGTGGAGCCACGCGTCGACCATGACGGGCGAGTTCGCGAGCGCCCGGTAGAGGTTCACCTGCGCGGCGCCGCGGTCGCGCAGGACGTCTGCGACGTTGTCCGGCAGGCCGGCCAGGGGGACGGGACGAGCATCCATCGTCCAGCCACGGTAGCGGCGGGAGTGGAGCTGCGCCAAGACGTAGAGTCGTTGCGCGATCGGCAGGAGACCCGATGAGCGCGACCGGAGAACAGGTCCGTGGGCCGACGCGCGCAGCGCCGGGTTCCCAGGGCGATGGAACCCCGGCGAGGCGGGCGATCGGCTGGATAGGATTCGGCGCCATCGGCCTCCCGATGGCCGCCCGGGCCGTCGCCGCCGGCTGGACCGTCCTGGGCTTCGACCCTTCCCCGGCGAAGCAGGAGGCCGCCCGGGCGGCTGGCATCAACGTCGTGCCGAGCACGACAGATGCGGCCTCCCAGGCCGAGGGTCTC
>JAJYMP010000286.1 GCA_021786915.1 Chloroflexota bacterium | reverse complement strand
GGCCGAGCTGGGTGCCCGCCATCGCCAGGCCGCCGAGCAGCGCCAGCGCCGCCACCATGGGCAGGTCGTGGAGCAGCGCCATGACGGCCGGGATCAGGGCGGCGGCGAGCATCGAGGGCAGCAGCACGGTCGAGCCGCTCCGCCGACGCGAGACTCGTCGCGCGACCAGGTAGCCGGCCACCCCGCCGACGTTCTGTGCCGCCCCGATGATGCCGATCCACGAGTTCGGGGCCGCGATCTCGTTCACGTAGAGCAGCGGCAGGAGCGGCGTCGCGAGCCCCATGCCTGCAGTGAAGATGAAGGCCCGCAGCTCGAAGTCGAGGAAGGTTGCTCGGCTGCGGATCAGCCGGATGAATCCTTCGAGCCGGGAACGCGGGGCGACCGCCGTCTTGCCATCCGGCCGCACGTGGTCCGGGATCACGATCTGTCGCGAGACCCCGAAGCTGGCCGCGCCAGCGAGGGCGCAGCCGACCATCAGCAGCTCGAAGTTGACGGGGAAGGGCACAAGACCCAGCGCCTGGCCGGCGACGACCACCCCGACGGTAGTCGCGACACCGGCGATCGCCCAGCGCCGCCCCAATAGGTCGAACCGTCCATGGGGCCCGGCAGCGCCGTCCATCACGATCGGGAACGCCACGAGCGCCGCGGTCGACGGAAGCGAGGCAAGCGCCCAGATGGCCAGGACCGCAGGCACCGCGAACGACGCCGGGACCAGCAGCACGACGAGCGCGATCACGACGTAGCTGAGCCAGGCCGCGAGCCGGAGCCGGCTGTACCACGGGACTATGTTCCGACGATGCTGGAGCCAGCGCCCGGAGGGGATCGCGAGCAGGAACGCGGAGAGGGCCGGCAGCGAAGTCAGCAGTCCGACCTCGGTGCCCGAGGCACCGAGCCGCACGAGGAACACTGGCAGGAACGTCCCAGCGACAGTCACCAGGCCTACGAAGATCGAGTCCACCTGCACGAGCGTGTAGTTGCGGGCCTGTGAGGCGAACGGGCTCGGCAGGTGTTCCATCGGGTACCGAGTCTACGAGCAGAGGCGGCACCCGATCAGGTGTGAAAGCCGACAACCTCTCGATCCGGGAGCCGGACGAAGGGATGGGCCTGGAGGGCCGCCATGGCCGACCCGCCGTCGAAGGGCCAAGTCGCACACGGCCGTGGACTACATCGTCCAGCCGGGCCACCGTGATGCCCTGCTCACACCCTCGGCCGATCGATTGACGAGGACGCTCATGACCTGAACGGTCCGCATCCTTGTTGTTGACGACGAGCCGGCCGTGTTCCACGCGCTCGAAGGGACGCTGCGGCCGGCCGGCTTCGAGGTCGTCCGGGCCCCCGGCGCGCGGAGCGCGATCTGACTAGGTCGCCCGAGCTGAGCGACCCGACCTCGTGTGGCAGGTCCTCGCGGCGTCGATCGCCCCGGCCGTCCATGCCGCCGGCAGCTCCAGGGTCGCCTACACCTTCACCCACACCGACGATAGGTTCCGCCTCGCCCTTGTCGTGTCGCCGATCCGGAACCTCGCGTCCTTCTCCAGGCATCCCTCCCGCCTGCGCTCGAGGCGCCGAGCTGGGCCGGTTGGCCGCGGCGTCATGCAACGCGATCGAGGTCTGGCGGCGCGCCCCGACCCCGCAGGCGCCGGCGTCAGTATCCACTCGAGCCAATGCCACCGGCCGAAGATGGAATACTTGCCACCATGAGCGAGCGCCTTCCCCAGACCGTCTCGGTCGACCTGTCGCGTCCCCCCGGCCTCAACCCGGATGACCTGCTGGACCTGCGGCCGCCGCACCCCGAGCCGTCGGCGCTCGGTGGCGAGGCCGTCGCGGGCAGCGGAGCATGAGGGACGTCCGGCGCGGTGCGCAACGGGACGGGAGGCCCGGTGCGATCGAGGTCACGGTCATCGGATCGGCGCCCTCCGCGCCACAGCCCGACAGCCCGGGCTCCGGACTGCTGATCCGCTCGGGCGGGGACTCGCTGCTGCTGGACTGCGGGCCCGGAGTGACGTCCCGCCTCGCGCGCACCCTGGACCCACGGGACCTCTCGGCCGTCGTGATCACGCACCTCCATGCGGACCACTTCCTGGACCTCGTGTCGCTTCGCTACAGCCTTCCCTGGGCTGGCGCGGACGGGCCCCGGATCCCGGTGCACCTGCCGCCCGGGGGCGCCCCGCGACTCGTCGCGCTGGCCGGCGTGATCAGCGAGGCGCCCGACTTCTTCACCCGGGCGCTCGACATCCGCGAGTACAACCCCGAGCGGCCGCTGCGCGTCGGACGCCTCACCGTCTCGTTCATCCCCAGCCGCCACTACATCCCTGGCTGGGGCGTGAGCATCGCCCTCGACGCCGGTCCGCGCCTCGTCCACTCGAGCGACACGGGTCCCAATCCGCAGCTCGCCGACGCGGCGCGCGGCGCAGACCTGCTCGTCGTCGAGGCTACCCTCGGCGACGCAAGCGAGGACGTGGAGGTCCGGGGTCATCTCACGGTCGACGAGGCGATCGCCATCGCCCGCGATGCGGCCGTTCCACGCGTGCTCCTCACGCACCTGCCGACGGACCGGCGTGCGTCGATCCGCGCCGCCCAGGCCGGCATGCGACCGCGCGTGCAGAGAT
>JAJYMP010000462.1 GCA_021786915.1 Chloroflexota bacterium | reverse complement strand
CGCCGGCGACATCTCCAAGGGCGGAGTGCTCGTGGCGCTGCTGCTCGGGCTCGCCGCCGGCGTCTCCACCTGTATGGCGCTCGTCGGCGGCCTTGTGCTCGGCATGTCGGCCTCCTACCAGTCGAGCCGCCCCGAGGGCACCGGCAAGGCGGCGCAGATGCGCCCGGCCCTCGTGCTGGTTGGCGGGCGCATCGCGGGCTATACGCTGCTCGGCGCGCTGCTCGGCGCCCTCGGCGCGTCGGTGGCGATGCCGCCCGCGCTGACCGCCGTGCTGATGCTGGGCGTCGCGGCCGTGATGCTGCTCCTGGGCACGCGGCTCACCGGCCTTTCACCGCGCCTTGCCGGCTGGTCGCCCACCCTGCCGATGGGCCTCGGGCGGCGCCTCGGGCTCGCCGGCGACGACCGCGACGTGGCCGCCTACTCCGACAGGCGCGCAGCGACGCTCGGCGCGCTGACGTTCTTCCTGCCCTGCGGCTTCACGCAGGCGATCCAGGTCTTCGCGCTCTCGACGGGGTCGCCCGTGTACGCGGCGGCCCTGCTCGGGACGTTCGCGGTCGGCACCGCCCCGGGCCTCCTGGGCCTCGCCGGGCTGCCCCTGGTCGTCCCCTCGCGCGCCAAGCCCACGCTGCTGCGCCTGATCGGCGTGCTCGTCATCGGCTTCGCGCTCCTCAACGGCAGCGCCGGCCTCCGCCTCTCGGGCTTCACCCTGCCCTCGCTGGTCGGCCCCGTGAGCGCCGCGGACCCGGGCATCCTCGGCGCCGACGGCGTGGAGCGCTTCACGACCTACCAGAAGGCCGACGGGTACAGCCCGTCCAACGTCACGATCTACGCCGGGCACCCGGTCGAGTGGACGGTTGTCTCGTCGAGCACGAGCACGTGTGCGGCGTCCATCTTCGCGCCGGGCGTGGACATCCGCGCCCACCTCTCCCTCGGGCCGAACATGTTCAGGCTCCCAGCCCTCCCCGCCGGGGTCCTGCGCTACACCTGCGCCATGGGCATGTACTCGGCGCAGATCACCGTGGTCCCGAGGCCGGCCGGCGTCGGTGCCGGCGCGCCTGCTGCGGCCGCGTCACCGTCCGCACCGCCCGCCTCCACGCCGGCCCCGGTCGCGTCGCCGCAGGCCGCGGCCGCTTCCGCCGCCCCCACCGTGGCCCCGTCAGCCGCCCCTTCCTCGGCGGCGCCATCGACGGCCCCGGCAACCCCCGCGGTGCAGGAGCTGCGCACGTACCAGGACGAGTCGGGCTACGGCCCCTCCGACGCGGCGATCAAGGCCGGCATCCCGACGAGGTGGCACGTGGACTCGCGCTCCCAGTACGGGTGCTCCGCCTACATCGTCGTGCCGAGCCTCGGCATCGAGGTCGTCCTCAAGGCCGGCGACAACGTGATCGACCTGCCCGCCCTCGAGGCTGGGAAGCTCGAGTACACGTGCGCCATGGGGATGTACTACGGGGCGATCTTCGTCGAGCCCGCCGGCGCGTCGGGCTGAGACCGCCACTGACCATTGCCGAACCCTGACACACCTGCAACCATACTCCCTAGGAGTATCATGGAGCCCAGCATGACCACCCCCGCAGCCAGCCCGGTCGAGACCGTCTCCTTCCCCGTCGAGGGCATGACCTGCGCGTCGTGCGTCAACCGCATCACCCGGTTCCTGAACAAGGTCGACGGTGTCGAGGAGGCGAACGTCAACCTCGCGTCCGAGTCCGCGACCGTCCGCTACGACCCGTCGCGCGTGGACGTCGCGAGGCTGGTCGCGGCCGTGGACGCCGCAGGTTACGTCGCCCGGGTGGAGCAGGCGGCATCAGCCGACCACGAGGTGGACCTGGCCGAGGCAGCCGCCGCGAAGGCGGACCGCGACGAGGCCGCCGCGAAGCATGCGGCCGACCTCCGGCGGCGCCTCCTCGTCGCGGGCGCACTGACGCTGCCGCTGATCATCGGCCTCGCGCGGATGACGGTCCTGCCGGGCATCCCGGCGATCTTCACGAACCCCTGGTTCCAGCTCGCGCTCGCCACGCCGGTCCAGTTCTGGGCGGGGTCGCTGTTCTACGCCGGCGCCGTCAAGGCGCTCCGCCACAAGGCCACCGACATGAACACGCTGATCGCGGTCGGCACCTCGGCGGCCTACGCCTACAGCGTCGCGACCATCGCGTTCCCGGACTTCTTCCGCGCAGCCGGGCTCGGCATGGACGGCGGCGCGCTGCCGATGTACTTCGACACGTCGGCGGCGATCATCACCCTCATCCTGCTGGGCCGGTTCCTCGAGGCCCGGGCCCGCAGCCACACCTCTGACGCCATCCGCCGCCTGATCAGCCTCGCGCCTCGCACCGCGCGCGTCGTCCGCGACGGCGTCGAGGTGGACGTCGCGATCGCGCAGGTGCGCGTCGGTGACCTCGTTCGGGTGCGACCCGGCGAGACGATCGCGGTCGACGGCATCGTGACCGACGGCGCGTCCGGCGTCGACGAGAGCATGATCACGGGCGAGAGCCTGCCCGTCTCCAAGCGGCTCGAGGACCTGGTCGTCGGCGGCACGCTCAACACCACCGGCACGCTCACCTTCCGCGCCACGCGCGTCGGGTCGGACACGGTCCTCGCCAAGATCATCCGCCT
>JAJYMP010000376.1 GCA_021786915.1 Chloroflexota bacterium | reverse complement strand
TCCGGCACCACCGCGCCGACCACGCCTCTGATCACGGGCGAGGCGGTCGCCTGCCAGCCTGCGGCGAGGAGCCCGGAGAGCACCGACCCCGCCGCCATCATCGCGAGCAGGACGGCGAGCGTGGTCACGATGAACAGGGGGATCCCCGGCCACGGCGCGACGCTCCAGCGGCCGAGGCGGTCGGCAAGCGGCAGGCGGTCCGCCGATTCCGGCGACCGCGAGACGACCTGGTCCGCCCACCGTCGGCCGATCTCCCACCTCGCAGACTCCACGGACGCCGCGAGGTCCAGGGTCGCCGCGCCCCGCGCGGACACGGCGCCCTCGCCGACGAGGTCGCCCAGGCGCCCGGCCGCGCTGGCTGCGCCGAGCGACCGGCTCGAGCCGATCTCGAGCGCGCGCCGCCGGATGGCCGCCTCGACCGGGAGCGCGTAGACCGGGGCCGGGACGGTCGAGCGCGGGGCGGACGCACCGGCCCTGACCGCACCGACGCGGCCGGCGAGCCGGACGGCGTCGCGGAGCGCCTCGGCCACCCCGAGCCCGGACCTGCCCGACGTCCGGTGGACCGGGCCGACGAGGAGCTGGGCCAGGCGCCCCGTGTCGAGGCTGACGCCCCGGCCCTCGGCCTCGTCGGCGAGGTTGGCGGCGAGGACGACCGGGAGGCCGAGGTCGCGGCAGGCGAGCGCGAGCGGCAGGTGACGCGCGAGGTCGCCGGCGTCGGCCACGACGATGATGGCGTCGGGGCGCGCCCCGAGCAGGAGGGACCAGAAGGGCGTCCCCTCCCCGACCGGCGTCGTGAGCGAGATCGTCCCGGGCAGGTCGACGAGGTCGGCCTCGCGCCCCTCGACGCGCACCCGCCGGCGGTCGATCGCGATCGTGGTGCCGGGCGCGTTCGACGCCTCGGCGTACCTGCCGGTGGCCCGCGCGAAGAGCGTGGACTTGCCGACGTTCGGCCGGCCGACCAGGGCGACCGTGGGGACGCGGCTGTCATCGCCCGCGGCGCGGCCTCCCATGGGTCCGGGTTCCGGCGCGGCCGGGTGGCACCCGGCGCCCGTCAGCACCGTGCTCACGCCCGTGCCCCGCCGTCCGGGCCCGCCGTGTCGTCAAGGGCGACGGCGCGTACGATGAGCCGTCGGGCGACATCGCGTCCCAGCGCCACCCGCGCACGGCCCATGGCGACGACGATCGGGCCTCCCAGGGGGAGCCGCCGCTCGGGGGTCAGGAGCCCGCCCACGACGATCCCCTCCGACGCGAGCAGGTCCGCGAGAGCGGCGTGGGTGCGGCCGTCCGCGTCGCCAGCCGCCAGCGCGACGATGACGGCCGGCTGGCCGATGCGGGCGCGATCCAGCCGAACGTCGCTCACGAGGCGTCCGCCGCGGGCGGCGCGTCGACCGGCCCGACCTGGATCGTCGCCGCGACCTCCCTGCCGACCACGATCCTGCCGCCCGGGCCGTCGAGCTCGAGAAGGCTGCGGTGGGGCCCGATGAAGGCGACGGCCACCGTCGACCCCACCGCGAGCCCGCCCCGACGGAGGTAGTCGAGCACCTCGAACGACTCGTCGTCGAAGGCGACGACGCGGACCGTCTCCCCGACCTCCACGTCGGCCAGCGCGCGGCCGTCCCAGTGGAAGGGCGCCTCCGCCGACCGGGGGATCGGCTGGCCCTGCGGGCACGTCTCCGGGTAGCCGAGGTACGCGTCGAGCGCGTCGACCACCTGGGGTGAGGTCGCGTGCTCGAGGAGGCACGCCCAGTCGGTTGCGCGGACCGGGTCGAGCCCGAGGCGGTCGACGAGGAACCTCTCCCAGAGGCGCTCCCGCCGGATGACCTCCTGCGCGGCCTCGCGCCCGGCCGTCGTGAGCCTGAAGCCGTGGCGCGCCTCGTGCGCGACGAGCCCATCGCGGACCAGGCGCCGGAGCATCTCGTTCGCAGCCACGGGCGTCAGCTCCAGCCGCTCCGCGAGGAGGGCGGCGGCGACCGGGCGCGAGGCGCCCCCGAGCACGGCGAGCGACTTGAGGTACATCTCGACCGCCTCGCTGTGGCCGGCCGGTCGCATCGTCCTCAACCTCCTCCTGCTGCCGATGGCGTCTTGCCCCGAGGGCCAACTGATGGCTAGCCAGAGTCTCGAATACATGGTGAGCCTGTGGACATCTCCATAGGTCGGCATTCGGGGGTCCGATCGGCCCGGTCGCGGACTGGAACATGACCGCCGCGCCGGGCAGCCTCAAGCGCCCCGCAGCGACCCTTGCGGCAATGGCCGCGCTGAGGGCGGAGGCGGTGTCAGCGGACTGGAACTTGGGACGGCCCGTCGAGCGGCGCCGGTCCCGTCCGGTGGAGCTGGCCGCCTGACGGGCGCTTGGCCACCGGGCGGGCGCCTATGTGCCGAGGCTCCGGCTCGAGCTTGGGACGCCGACACTCACCGCGGCCACCCGAGGTGCCGGCATCGGTCGTCCCAGCAGGTACCCCTGGCCGAGCATCACCCCGAGGCGGTGCAGCGTCGCGGCCTCCGCCTCGGTCTCGACGCCCTCGCCGATCAGTTCGCAGCCGACCTCGGCGGCGAAGTGGACGAGGCCCGCGATCAGCGCCTGGCGGGCCGGGTCGGCGTCGAGGTCGTG
>JAJYMP010000139.1 GCA_021786915.1 Chloroflexota bacterium | reverse complement strand
TCGCGGTCCCGGGCGAAGGCTATGTGTCCAGCGTCCTCGGGCATCATGCTCCATGAGCCTGCACCCCCGGGGTACCCCTCAGCCCGACCCCCTGGCCCCGGGACCCCGCCGACCAGCGACCCCGACGGCCCGACCCCCCTGGCCCCACGACCCCCTGGCCCCGGGACCCCGCCGACCAGCGACCCCGACGGCCCGACCCCAGGTCCCGCGCGCCATATGGCATATTGGTGACGGTCGTCACGCCAGTTTGACACCTTGTCCGAGCCATGCCAGGCTCGAGCAACAGGCGACCGGGATAGGCGCGATAGGAGCGTGGGCGCATGGCAGCTGGTCCGGCGGACGGGTTGGCGGACGGGTTGCAGGTCGTAGGGCAGCGCCTTCCCAAGCTCGACGCGCCGCAGAAGGTCACCGGGCAGATCGCCTACGCCGACGATCTGAGGATGTCCGGAATGCTGGAAGGCGCGATCCTCCGCAGCCCGCACCCGCACGCTCGGATCCTGTCGATCGACGTGTCGGCCGCGGAGCAGCTGCCAGGCGTCCGAGCGGTGATCCACGCCGGCAACGTGGAGCAGCGCCGGTTCGGCTACGGCAAGGACAATCTGCCGCTCAAGGGCGACAAGGTCCGCTTCATCGGGGACGAGGTGGCGGCGGTGGCAGCCATCGACGAAGACACCGCCAAGCGGGCACTCGGGCTCATACATGTGGAGTACGAGGTGCTGCCGGCGGTCTTCGATCCTTTCGAGGCGCTGGACCCGACAGCGCCACGCATCCACGACGAGCTCCCTGACGTCGTCGGCAACGTGTCGATGCGCTGGGACTTCGACGACGGGGACGTCGACGCCGCTGCGGCCCGCGCCGCAGTGATCGTGGAGGGTCAGTACTCCTCGCCCCAGGCTGCGCCGGCGCCGATCGAGACCCATGTCGTCATCGCGTCGTTCAGCCCGACCGGGCATCTCACCGTCTGGAGCCCGGTCCACATGGTCTTCATGTACCGCAGGGAGCTCGCCGAATGCCTGGGGCTGGACTGGCGGGACATCACCGTGATCCAGCCGCCCGTGGGCGGAAGCTTTGGTGGGAAGATCGACATCGATTCCCACGACTTCATCGCCGTGATGCTGGCGCGCAAAGCGAGGCGGCCGGTCCGACTGGTGATGACCAGGGAGGACGAGTTCATCGGGACGCGCACCCGCCAACCGATCCACTTCAAGCTGCGAACCGGTGCCGATGCCGAGGGGAATTTGCTCTTTCGCGACGCGGAGGTCGTGTCCGACAACGGCGCCTACAACGCGTGGGGCTCGCACGCGATGCTCGTCGCGATGAACACGATCACCTCGATGTACCGCGTGCCGAACAGCCGCATTCGCTGTGCCGTCGTGTACACGAACAAGAATTACGGCGGCTCCGTGCGCGGGTTCGGGAACCCCCAGGCGACCTTCGCCGTCGAGCAGCAGATGGAGGAGCTTGCCGACGCGCTCGGGATGGACCCGATGGACCTCAGGCTTCGGAATGCGAACCAGTCGGGCGACGTCACGCCCCAGGGCATGGAGATCACCTCGTGCGGGCTGAGCGAGTGCCTGAGGATCGTACGCGAGCAGTCGGGATGGGACCGGCGCCGAGGCAGGATGCGCGACCGCCACCGTGGTCTCGGGGCCGCGGCGTTCATCCACGTCGGGGGTGGCGCGCGCATCTACGGTTCCGACGGTTGCGGGGCCATCGTCAAGGTGGACGATTCCGGCCAGGTCACGCTGATCTCCGGTTCCTCCGAGCTCGGTCAGGGTTCGGAGACCGCCCTGGCCATGATCGTGGCGGAGGAGCTGGGCGTGCCGATCGAGTCGGTCCACGTGGTGAACTCGAACACCGACATCAAGCCCTGGGACGTCGGCGTGCACGCGAGCCGCACGACCTTCGTCGCGGGCAACGCCGCCCGCATGGCGGCGGCCGCGGCACGCGACAAGATCCTCGAGACAGCTGCCGAGCTCCTCGGGGCACAGGTTTCAGACCTGCGTATCTGCAATGGCGTCGTCGAGGTGCCCGGCGATCCCGACCGGCGGATCGACTTTGGACGAGCGGTCCGACGCCGTCTCTTACGGGAGGAGGGCAGCGTGGTCATGGCCACTGCGTTCTACGACCCGCCTACCCATCATCAGGACAAGGAGTACCGCGGCAACATCTCAGCCGCGTACGGGTTCGGGGCCCATGTCGCGGAGGTCGAGGTCGATCCCGGCACCGGGATGGTCCGGCTGCTCAACCTCTGGACCGCCCACGACGTGGGCCGGGCCATCAACCCGATGTCGTGCGAAGGCCAGATCGAAGGTGGTGCGGCAATGGGAGCGGGGCTCGCGCTCTCCGAAGAGCTCGTGATCTTCGACGGCGAGATCGTGGCTCCGAATTTCCACGACTACGGCATGCCGACCGCCGTCGACGTCCCCCGGATCGTCGTGAACCTGGTCGAGACGCTCGACCCGCTCGGACCATTCGGCGCCAAGGGGGTCGGCGAGGCCGGCATCATCCCGCCGCCCGCAGCCATCGCCAACGCGATCGCGGACGCGACCGGCATCCGCCCGCGCGCCTACCCGATGCGACCCTGGAAGGTGAAGCACTGGATCGAC